>DATHSE010000260.1:0-10573 GCA_035464455.1 Anaerolineae bacterium
TCAGCTCACCGGCGGCGTAGCCCTCGGCGTGCACGTAGCTGACCTCCTTGAGCTTCAGCGCACCCTCCAGTGCCACCGGATAGGTGATGCCACGGCCCACGTACATGTAGCCACGGGAGCCGGCGTACTGCCGCGCCAGCACGGCTGCGGCGGCCACGTTGATCTCGATGGTGCGTTCGGCACTGGCCGGCAGCGCGCGCAAGCCCTCCACCAGGGCCTTCTCGTAGAGCGGGTCGAGGCCGCCACGGATCTTGGCGATCTGGGCAGCCACGAGCAGCAACGTCACCACCTGGGTCACGTACGTCTTGGTGGCCACCACCGCGATCTCCGGGCCGGCCTGCAAGAACAGCACGGCACTGGCGATACGCGTGATGGCCGAGCCGACGGTATTGGTCACCGCCACCACCGGGCAGCCACGCTCGCGCGCCAGGCGGGTGGGAGCCAGCGTGTCTGCCGTCTCGCCGGACTGGGTGACCGCGATGACGAGGGTCTTCTGGTCCAGCGGGGGCGGGTCGTAGCGGAACTCGGAGCCGATGTTCCAGCGTGCCGGCAGGCCCGTCCACGCCTGCAGGGCGTTGGCCGCCACGGCCGCCGCGTACGCAGCCGTGCCGCAGGCGACCAGCTCGATGCGATCGATGTAGGGCAGGATGGCGCGCAACGGCTCCAGCTCGGGCACGCGGACCTCATCCTCGTGGATGCGCCCGGCGATGGCCGCCCGGATAGCCTCGGGCTGCTCGTGGATCTCCTTGAGCATGTAGTGGTCATAGCCGCCCTTCTCGGCGGCCTCGAGGTCCCACTCCACGTGGTGCACCGGGCGCTCAAGGTGCCGGCCGACCAGGTCGGTGATGGAGACACCCGAAGGGCGGATGTCGGCGATGTCACCGTCCTCGAGGAAGATGACCTCGCGCGTGTGGGCCAGCACCGCGGCCACGTCAGAGGCCAGGAACGCCTCGTCCTGCCCGAGGCCCACGATGAGGGGCACGTTCATCCGGGCACCCACCACGCGCTCCGGCTCGCCCTTGTGGATGACCGCCAGCGCATACGCACCGTGGGCTCGCCGCAGCGCGGTGCGCACGGCCTCGGAGAGGTCTCCGGCGTAAGCTTCCTCGACCAGGTGGGCGATGGCCTCGGTGTCGGTCTCCGAGCCGAAGACGTGCCCGGCCGCCTCCAGCTCTGCGCGCAGCTCGATGAAGTTCTCGATGATGCCGTTGTGGATGACCGTCAGATCACCGGTGCAATCCGTGTGGGGGTGGGCATTGAGGTCGTTGGGCCGACCGTGGGTGGCCCAACGCGTGTGCCCCAGGCCGACCGTGGATGAGGGCGAATCGCCTTCGAGCGCCTCGCGCAGCGCAGCGAGCTTGCCGGCTCGCTTCTTGACGAAGAGCTCGCCGGCCCGGGTGACGAGCGCGATGCCCGCCGAATCGTACCCGCGGTATTCCAGGCGGGCGAGGCCCTCCAGCAGGATGGGGGCCGCTTCGTTGTGGCCGACGTAGCCGACGATGCCGCACATCGTGCTATCGATCCTGGTTGAGGCGCTCGGTGGCCAGCGCGGCCAATCCGTCCGCCAGGCGACGCACGCGCGCGGCGTCGCGGCCTTCTACCATCACCCGCAGGGCCGGCTCGGTGCCCGAGGCGCGCACCACGATGCGCCCCTCCCCGGCCAGCTCGGCCTCGGCGGCCTCGACCGCGTCAGTGAGGGCACGATCGGCGCGCCATTCCTTGGTACGGACACGCACGGTGCGCTGCTCCTGCGGGTCCAGGGGGATGGCTGCCGCTAGCTCCGAGAGCGGACGGCCGCTGCGGGCGAGGATGTCGAGGATCTCGAGAGCGGTGACGATGCCGTCGCCGGTGGTGGAGTGCTCGCGGATGATGACATGGCCGCTCTTCTCGCCACCAAGGCCGGCGTTCGAGAGCAGCATCGAATCGACGATGTGGCGATCGCCGACAGGGGTGCGCAGGATGTGGCCGCCCGCCTGCTCGATGGCTCGGGCCAGGCCACCGTTGGAGAGGATGCTGACCACGACCGTGTTCTCGGCGAGGGCGTCGCGGGCGATGCGATCGAGGGCGATGATGCCCAGCAGCTGGTCGCCGTCGACGACCTGGCCATGCTCGTCGACTGCGACGCAGCGGTCGGCGTCGCCGTCGAGGCTGAAGCCCACGTCACCACCCTGCTCGGTCAGGATCGCCGCCAACGCGCCGGGGACGGTGGCGCCGCAGGCGAGGTTGATGTTGCAGCCATCGGGACCGTCGTAGTGCGCGCTCACCATGGCACCCGACGCGGCGAGGATCTGGGCCGCCACCGCTGACGCCGAGCCATTGGCGCAGTCCACGTGCAGCCGCAGGTCCGAGCCGATGCGTCGAGCCATATCCAGGCGATGCCCAAGGTAGTGCCGCATGTCGGCGCGGGCGTCCACGATGCGGCCCAGGTCGTCGTTCCGCGGTGAGCCCAGCTCCTCGGAACGGATGATGAGCGTCTCGAGCTCGTCCTCCAGCTCGTCGTCGAGCTTCAGGCCCTTGCCATCGAGCACCTTGAGGCCGTTGTCCTCGGCAGGGTTGTGCGACGCGCTGACCATCACGCCGGCGGCATAGTCACCCACGGCGGTCACGTGGGCCAGCGCAGGCGTGGGACAGACGCCCAGGACATGCATGTCGGCGCCGACGGACGTGCCGCCGGCCATCAGTGCCGCCACCAGCATGTCGCCTGATCGACGTGTGTCCTGGCCCACCAGGACGCGTCCGCCGGGCCCGGCCAGCTTGACCGCCACGGCGCGGCCGAGGGCATACGCGAGCGTGGGTTTGAGGTCCTCGTTGGCGACACCGCGGATGCCGTCGGTGCCGAAGAGGTTGCTCACGATACTGGAGTGACCGTGACGCGCACGGTTTCGGGGGTCACGCGCACGACGCTCGTGCCACGGGGGGTCTGGACGATGGGCATGACGTCATTGTCCCCCACCGCGAGGTCGGCTACCGGGACCTCCGCGATGAGATCGTCGATGGCCAGTCCATCGAGCTCGGCCAGCGGCCCCGAGATGACGACGCTGACCGCGGGTTCCTCGAGCCGATACGAGTACGCCGGCTGGGCCCCTACGAGGGCGGTACCGATATCGAACGCTCTCGAGCCGAACGCCTGGGTGAACGTCACCAGCACCGACACCAGCCCGTCACCGGAGGCGGTCACGTCCGGGGGCAGGACGAGCCGCGCCTCGGTCACCAACTCGACCGATTGGCCGCTGATGTCGACCGGCTCGGTGGTGATGGACTCGAGCTCGCGGATGATGGGGTTCTCGCCGCTGACGGTGATGGTGCCCGGCACGACCGAGACGTTGTCGACGCGCACTCCGCGCTCCGGCTCTCCGCTGAGCTCGGGCACGACTGGCAGGGTGGCATAGGCCAGCTGACGGGCGACGTCCGCCCGTACCCGCACGGTGCCGGGATCGATGTCGATGCCGGGGACGATGGCGCCGACCTCGTCGAACGCCTCCACCACCACGTCCCGGTCGATGTCGATGGCGCTGGCGTCCACCACGAAACGGCCCTCCACGCTACGCACGTTCTGCAGGCGCGAGGAGGCACCGCGCACGGTGACCTGGTTGGGATCGACGGCGACCGGGCCCATCTCGATGCCCTCGGGCAGCGGTCCATGGTCGACCTGCACAGGCATCACCCGCGAGACGACCTCGTCGACCCGCAGCACCACGCCCGTGGGCTCGTACCCGACGATGCGCACGCGCGGGTCCACCGGAAAGACGTCCACCGGCACCTCTACCGTGGTGGCGCCGACGCGCGGCTGCACGGACGACAGGTCGACGCTGGCCCGGAAGCTGTCGCTGGATATCTGTGCCGCGACCGCGTCGGGAGCCAGGTACTCGATGCGGTCGACGGCGCCGGGGTCGTCGAGCAGCGCGCCACCGGTCGGCGCGTTGAGCACCTCGATGGGCACCGGGCCCGACCATGAGCGCGTCGACTCGGAGATCGACAGTCCGGCATAGAGCACCACGGCCAGACCGAGCGCGGTGAGCTTGAGTGGCCAGTTGGAGAACACCCAGCGGCGTAGGGCGCTCACCGTTCCTCTCCGGGCTTCGCCGACGCGATGCTCGCAGCGGGCTCCTCCCCGCCGGGCTCCTCTCCGCCGGGCTCCTCCACGCCGGGCTCCTCTCCGCCGGGCTGGCCGGGCCGAGGCGCGCGGCCGCCTACGTCGGCTGGCGCCAGCAGGCCATAGAGTCGCTGCCGCAGCTCGTCCTCGCCGAGGTTGCGCACGATGGTGCCACCCTGCGCGAGGCTGATGCCGCCGCTCTCCTCGCTCACGACGATGACCAGCGCATCCGTCTGCTCCGAGAGGCCGAGGGCCGCGCGGTGTCGAGTGCCGTACTTCTCGAGCGAGCCTTCGCGATCGGCCAGCGGCAGCATGACCGCGGCCGCGACGATCTCGTCGTCACGGACGATGACGGCACCGTCGTGGAGTGGGTAGCCCGGAGCGAACAGCGACGCCAGCAGCTCGGCGGAGAGGTCGGCGTTGATCATCACGCCGGCCTCGGCCATGTCACCCAGGCCCGTGTCTCTCTCGACCACGATGAGCGCGCCGGTGCGGCGTCGCGAGAGCGCGGCGGCCGCGGCCGCCACGATGGCGGCGGTTCGCTGGTAGCCACCGCTGTCGGCGGGGCCCAGCCAGGCCCATGAGCCGAGCCGGCCGAGCCGGCCGAGCCGGTCCAGCCCGCGCCGGAGCTCAGGCTGGAAGACCACCACGAGCGCCACCAACCCGACCACGGCACCGGTCTGGAGGATGCCGGAGAGCAGCCGCAGGTCCAGCTCCTGGGCGATCACGTACACGGCGTACACGATGGTGGCGCCGATGGCGAGGCGGACCGCGCGCGTGCCCTGGATGAGCCGCATCACCAGGTAGATCATGATGGCGTTCAGGAAGATGTCCAGGAGCGTACTCGGCTCGACCCGCAGGCCGGAGGCGAGGTCACGCAGCAGATCCATCGACGGCTGAGCCTACCACCGCCGCCGGTGTGCGGCCGCCCTCGGCATCGGCACGATCAGGGCCGGGCGGAGGCGAGGCGCTCGAGCTGCGGGCCGAGGGTCCGGAAGTCGCGCGCGAGTGCGTGGAGCGCAGCCCGTCGTCGCGGGTCGTCATCGATGTCGAGCCGGCGCTCGATGAGCACGACGCGCTGCTGGCCATGCTCGGTCCAACCCTGGCGCAGGTAGAGCATGGCCATGGTGAAGTGGACGTCGATGTTGCCGGGACGCGCCTCCAGGGCCCGCAGGCAGGCGTCGATGGCAGCATCGAAGTCATTCACGAGGGCATAGCCGTTGGCCGCCGCCAGGTAGGCCGCCAGCGCGATGTCGAGGTCTCCGGCGATCCGAGCCGCGGCGCCGTTGGCGACGTGCTGCTCGAGCTCGAGGGCGACCGGGTCGACCGCCGCGGATCGGCGCTGCCCGGCGCGCACCATCGCCTCGAGCTCGGCCGTGCGCAGGCGCAGGATCCCGGCCTCGGGGGCCCGGCCCGCGGCCTCCAGGGCAGCTGCCTTGCCATGCATGGCAGCGAGGTCGGAGGGGGCGCGCTCGAGCGCCTGGTCGAAGGCCGCCAGTGCCTCCTGCGGCTGTCGCATCTGCAGGTACACGTTGCCCATCGAGATGAAGGGCAAGGGTCGGTCAGGGACCAGCTCACCAGCCTGCTCGTAGTGGCCGATGGCCTCGCGTGGCCGGCCCTTGACGACGGCGAGGTGGCCGAGTCGAAGCGCGTCCTTGTAGCGAGTGGAGACGGGGTCGGTCATCGGCCCCAAGCATCAGGTACGGAGCAGTCGGGCACGATGCCTCGAAGGTCCCGGTGTCCTGCTAGGTGGGGTGTCCGGAGGTCCGGGGCGGTCGAAGCCGCCCCGGCACCGCCGCCGGTGCCCCGTGCCGCCCTAGCGCTTGGTGAACTGCGGCGCCTTGCGCGCGCGCTTGAGGCCGTACTTCTTGCGTTCCTTCATGCGGGGGTCACGCGACAGCAGGCCGGCCTGACGGAGCGGCAGGCGGGCGCCTTCGGGATCGGACTGCAGCAGCGCACGCGCGATGCCGTGGCGGATGGCGCCAGCCTGGCCGTGGTGGCCGCCGCCCTGCACCTTGACCATGGCGTTGTAGCGACCCTCGGTGCCGGTGACACGGAAGGGCATCAGGATGTCGGCGAGGTCGACAGCGTTGCCGAAGTGCTCCTCCAGGCTGCGGCCGTTGACGACGACCTCACCCTCGCCGGCCAGCAGCCGGACCCGAGCGATGGCCGTCTTGCGGCGGCCGGTGCCCTCGTGGAAGGTGGCCTGGTTCATGCGTTAGCGCCTCCTGCCGGGGCGGGGACCGGCTGCTGTGCCTCGTGCGGATGATCCTTGCCGGCGTAGACCTTCAGCTTGCGCAGCTGCTGGGTGCCGAGCTTGGTATGCGGCACCATGCCCTTGACGGCGCGGCGTACGACCTCCTCTGGCCGGCGTGCCAGCAGGTGGTCAAGCGATTCTTCGCGCAGACCACCGGGATAGCCGCTGTGGCGGTAGTAGCGCTTGGACTCCAGCTTGTTGCCCGTGACCCTGATCTTCTCGGCGTTGATCACGATGACGTGATCGCCGGTGTCGATGTGCGTCGAATAGATGGGCTTGTGCTTGCCGATCAGCAGTCGCGCCACACGCGTGGCGAGACGGCCGAGCGTCTGACCGTCGGCATCGACGACCAGCCACTGGCGCTCGATCTCACTTGCCTTTGGCGTGTAGGTCCTGCTCATGGTCGCTGTCGTACTTCCTTGTCGTCTCTTGTCCTTGGTGGACCGATCGTCACCCGTCGCAGGCAAAGCCCCTGCGCTGGTGCGACTGACCCGGCGAAGGCCCGACCCGGTGAGCCAAGCTCACGCAGAAGGTCCTCCGCCGTGGCCCGACCCATCCCGATGCGGATGAGTGCTGCCACGATGCTCCGCACCATCTGCCGCAAGAAGGCGTCGCCGACCACGTCGATGGTGACCAGGTGGCCGCGTCGCTTCAGGCGAACCTCGTACAAGGTCCGGCTGGCAGTGTTCTGAACGCGACCGAAGGCCGAGAAGTCATGCCGGCCCACCAGGTGTCTGGCAGCAGCCTGCATGGCCTCGACATCGAGGCGTTCATCAAGCTCGTAGCGGTAGCGACTGCGCAGCGGGCTGCGCGGCCCCGTCCAGATGCTGTAGCGGTACTCCCTCCTCGTCGCAGCGCGGCGAGGATCGAAGTCGAGCGCTACCCGGACCAGCGGCCCGATCGCGACGTCACGGGGCAGAAGCGCCCCGATGGCCGGACCCAGCTGTCTGGCGGTCATGCTTCCCGTCCAGGTGAATGCGATCACCTGTCCGCTGGCATGCACCCCGGCGTCCGTCCGACCGGCCGCGTCGATCCGGATGCGAGGGCCACCCGACAGGTAGGCCAGTGCTCGCTCCAGCTCTCCCTGGACGGTCCGACGACCAGGCTGCGCCTGGAAGCCGGCGAACTCGGTGCCGTCGTATTCGACCCGTGCGCGGTACCGCACGGGGCCGCCCTCTCGGGCGTGCTTCATCTTGTCCGTCTTGCCGCGACGCCTGCGCGTCCGACCTGGCGGGTTGGCTAGACCAGCTCGAGCTGGACCATCGGGGCGTTGTCACCGGCGCGAGGGCCGAGCTTGACGACCCGGGTATAGCCCGAGTTGCGATCCCCGTAACGGGGCACGATCTCGTCGTAGAGCTTCTCGATCACCAGCGGCTCGTTGGGCAGCTCGGCCACGATGCGTCGGCGCTCGGCAAGTGACCCACCCTTGGCGAGGCTGATGACGCGCTCGACCATGCCGCGCACCTCCTTGGCGCGCGCCTCGGTGGTCTTGATCTGCTCGTAGCGCAGCACCGCCACGATGAGGTTGGCGTAGAGGGCCTTTCGCGGCGCGGTCTTGCGGCCGAGCTTGCGACCATCGATGCGATGTGCCATCGCCTAGGTGTCCTCCCCAAAGGGCTCATCGCCGTCCTCGTCGGCGGCGTCGATGAACTCGTCGGCATCGTCGACATCGTCGGCATCGTCGTCCACGAGGCCGTCGGCGTCGAAGCCCTCCAGGGCCTCGTCCTCGGGCGGCAGGAAGCCGCGCATGCGCAGACGCTCCTTCATCTCGTCGAGGGACTTCTTGCCGAAGTTGCGCATCCGCAGCAGGTCCTCGTCCTGCAGCTGCAGCAACTGGCCGACCTTCACGATGTTGTTGCGCTTGAGCGAGTTGTAGGCCCGCATCGGCAGGTCCAGGTCCTCGATGGGCATGTCCAGCACGTTGGGCGGCAGCGTCTCGGCGCCGGTCACCGCCTCGACCTCGCTGGTCAGCTGGCGGCCGGCCGTGGTGAACTGGCTGAACTGCTCGACCAGCATCTCCGCCGCCCGTGAGAGCGCCTCCTCGGGCGAGATGGTGCCGTCGGTCTCGATCACCAGGGTGAGCTTGTCGTAGTTGGTGACCTGGCCCACGCGCGTGTTCTCGACGTGGTAGTCGACCTTGCGCACGGGCGTGAAGATGGCGTCCACGGGAATGACGCCGATGGGCAGCCCTTCCTTGGTGTCCTCGGCGGACAGGTAGCCGGTGCCACGCTCCACGGTCAGGTCCATCTCGATGGTGGCGTCCGGCTCAAGGGTCAGGATGTGCTGGTCGTGGTTGACGATCTCGACGTCCGCAGACTCGACGATGTCGGCCGCGGTGACCGGACCGGCACCGCTCTTGACGAGCTTCAGCTGGGTGGGGTGGGGTACGTAGCTCTTGAGTCGCAGCCGCTTGAGGTTGAGGAGGATCTGGATGACATCCTCCTTGACCCCGGCGATGGTGCTGAACTCGTGGCTGACGTCACGGATCTGCACCGACGTGACGGCCGCGCCCTCGAGGGACGAAAGCAGGACGCGACGGAGGGCATTGCCCAGCGTGACGCCGTAGCCGGCGCGCAGCGGGCTGGCCTCGTACTTGCCGTACGTCTCTGTCTCGAGCTCCTCGACGGACTCGATCTGGGCGTTCTCCAGTTCGATCATGGGGTGGCGCTACCTCGAGTAGTACTCGACCACCAGCTGCTCGTTGAGTTCGAGCGGCATCTGGTCGCGGGTCGGCATCGCGGTGACGGTCCCGACAAGCTTGTCGGCGTCCACGGTGACCCAGTCGGGCTTCTGGGCGCCGGCGATGGCGTCCTTGAGCTGCTTGAAGTATTCGGTCTTGCGGCTGCTGCCACGAACCTCGATCCTGTCGCCCTCCCGGACCCGGAACGAGGGGATGTTGGTGCGGGTCCCGTTCACGTCGAAGTGACCGTGGCCCACCAGCTGGCGAGCCTGGGCGCGGCTGCTGGCGAAGCCCATGCGGTAGACCACGTTGTCCAGGCGCGTCTCGAGCAGTCGAAGGAGGTTCTCACCGGTGACGCCCGGCCGAGACTCAGCCGTCTCGAAGTACCGCTGGAAGGGTCGCTCGTTGACCATATAGACGCGGCGCACCTTCTGCTTCTCACGCAGCTGGATGCCGTAGTTCGACATCTTGCGGCGGCGGATGCCGTGCTGGCCGGGGGGCGTTCCGCGGCGTTCGAAGGGGCACTTCTTGGTGTAGCACTTGCTGCCCTTCAGGTACAGCTTCATGCCTTCGCGCCGGCACAGGCGAGAGACTGGTCCTCGGTATCGAGCCATGACGCGCTGCCCCTACACCCGGCGCCGCTTGGGGGCGCGGCAGCCGTTATGCGGAAGCGGGGTGACGTCGGTGATGGCGCTGACCTCCAGCCCGGCGGCCTGCAGCGACCGGATGGCCTGCTCGCGGCCGGACCCTGGGCCCTTCACGAACACCTCGATCCGGCGCATGCCGTGCTCCATGGCACGCTTGGCGGCACCATCGGCGGCAAGGGCGGCTGCGTACGGGGTGGACTTGCGGGAGCCCTTGAAACCGGCCGTGCCGGCGCTACCCCAAGCCACGACTGCACCACTGAGGTCCGTGATCGTCACGATCGTGTTGTTGAAGGTCGCCTGGATATGAACGTGCCCGGAGGGAACGTTCTTCTTCTCCTTGCGCCTGGACTTCGTGGCGCGCTTGCGTTCCGCCATCGATCGAGTGTCTCTCCTGCGTGGGTGCCGTGCGGTCGGTCGGCGACTGTGGCCGATGCGCCGTGGCGGTCGTGGTTACTTCTTGCGCCGGACGCCGACGGTCTTCTTGGGGCCGCGACGCTGACGTGCGTTGGTCTTGGTGCGCTGGCCGCGGACCGGCAGGTTGCGCCGGTGGCGCAGTCCCCGGTATGAACCGATCTCGGTCAGCCGCTTGATGTTCATGGCCGTCTCGCGGCGAAGGTCGCCCTCCACGGTGTAGCGGCGATCGATGATCTCGCGCAGGCGGTTGACCTGCTCATCGGTAAGGTCGCGGACGCGGGTGTCCGGGTTCACGTTGGCCTGTGCGAGGACCTTCTGGCTGGTTGGCAGCCCGATGCCATAGATGTAGGTCAGCGCGATCTCCACCCGCTTCTCGCGGGGGATGTCGATGCCGGCGATACGTGCCACCGTTCCTCCTAGCCCTGGCGCTGCTTGTGCTTGGGGTTCGAGCAGATGACCATCACGCGGCCCTTGCGTCGAAT
>DATHSE010000261.1:0-2478 GCA_035464455.1 Anaerolineae bacterium
CTGCAGGCCGGTGGCCGCTGCTGCCGCATCCGTGAGCCCGCCTGCGACGGTCGCCGATGGCAGCAGCTCCGGCAGCAGCGCGGCGTCGAGGTCGGCGGCCTCGAGCAGCACCGTGGACCATGTCCCCGCACGCTGGTCATAGGCGTTGGTGCCGCAGGCGTCGGAAGGGTCGGTGCAGCGCCGTCCCGTCGCCCGCAGCGTGACGTAATCCTTGGCCACGAGGATGCCATCGGCCCGGGCGAAGGTGTCGGGCTCGTGGGTCCGCACCCACATGGCCTTGGCGAGCGTGTACGTCGCGTCCAGGCGGTGGCCCAGGATCTCGAAGGCCCGGTCGTCACCCACGCGCTGTGCCAGGAGGTCGCGCTCGGCCCGGGCGCGCGTGTCGGCCCAGATGATGGCCGGTCGCAGTGGCTCGTCGTGCTCATCCACCAGCACCAGGCTCTGCATCTGCCCGGACATGGCCACGCAGGCGACCTCGCCGGGTGACGAGCCGGTCTCGGCGAGCAGCCTCCGCGTGGCGGAGCAGAACGCCGACCACCATTCGTGCGGATCCTGCTCGGCCTTGCCCCCGGGACCGAAGTCGGCCCCGTAGCTGGCAGTGTGCGAGGCGAGCAGTCGACCGTCAGAGGCGTGCAGCGAGGCCTTGTCCCCGCTCGTGCCCAGGTCGTGAGCGATGATCAGGTGTCTCATGCTCGTGCCGGTGGGTCGTCGCCCTCGGTCGGTCGACGCTGGTCGATCGGCCGGCCGAGCCGATAGACCCGCACGGCCGTGCCACCGCGGATCTCATCCTGCAGGTGGACCGGCAGCTCGGCCAGCAGGTAGCGGGCTGAATCGATGACGTCGGTGTAGGAGCCCGCCAGCAGGCAGATCGGCCAGTCCGAGCCCAGCATGAGCCGGCGGGCGCCGAAGGCGTCGATGGCCAGCTCCACGGGATCGCGCAGGTCGTCGATGGACCACGTGAGCCAGTCGGCTTCGGTCACCAGGCCGGAGATCTTGGCGCTGACGTTGGGCAGCTCGGCCAGCGGCAGCAGTGCCCTCCCCCACGCCGACAGGTCACCGCTGGCGATGGGTGGACGGCCGAGGTGGTCCAGCACGAAGCGCATCCCGGGGTGAGCGGCGCAGAGCTCATAGGCGGCCGGCAGCTCACGCGTCGTGACCTGCAGGTCGAAGGCCAGGTCGGCTGCCCCCACCGCGGCGATGCCACGGCGGACATCGTCGCGCAGCAGCCAGCCGGCATCGGGCTCGTCGTGCGCGCGATGGCTGAGCCCGACCAGCAGCTCGCCGCCCCGGCCGGAGCGCAGCCGCTCGATGTCCCCGGCGACGTGCGCTGCGGTCAGGTCCACCCAGCCAACGACGCCGTGCACGAATGGCACGGACCGCGCCATGGCGAGCAGCCGACGCGTCTCGTCGGTCGCATGCAGCAGCCCCACCAGCACCGATCCGGTGACGTGCTCGAGCTCCAGCTCGGGCACGAGGTCAGCCGCTTCGTAGGCACGGTCGAGTGGCGCCGGGGGGCCGGGCGGGCCGAGCGCAGCGTGACGCCCCGGGTCCCAGAAGTGCTGGTGCGCGTCGATGACGGGCAGGCTCAGCATGGCGTCCGCCTCTCGGCGCGGTCGGCCGCCACGTGCAGGCCGGCGGAGCAGGGCCGCGGCCGCGACCCCTGCTGCCACGCTACCTCCACCAGCATCGCATCCTCTCCTGTGGCGCGGAACGTGCGGGCACTCGCACGACTGCCGCTCGCGCGTAGGGTAGCGTCCGCGTCAGCGCCGCATCCGGTCGCCGGGCGGTCGCCGGGCGGGCGCGGCGGATGAGGCGGATCAGCGGCTCGGACGGGTGCCGATGAAGATGTCGAGCCCTTCGGCACCGACCACGCGGCGTGCCTCGAAACCGGCGTCGGCCAACAGCTGCAGCCACACGGCGCGCTCGAAGATCCCCAGCGTGTGCACGTCGTGATGGACGGTGACCTCGTCGCCATCGCGGGTGACGATCACGTAGTCGGTGACGACGGTCCGTCCGTCCGGGCCCACGGGGCGATCCCACTCAAGGAAGCGAAGACCGCGAGCACCGTCGTCGACCCCGCCGTGGTCGGTGCGGGGGGCGTAGTCGTCGCCCACCCAGTCAGGCAGGAAGATGGCTGCGCCGCCGGGGCGCAGATGAGCGAAGGCTGTCTGGACGGCCGCCCGCAGGTCCGCCTCCGAGGCCATGTAGGTGACCGCGTCATGCACGATGACGGCATCGAAGACGCGGCCGAGACGCAGCTGCCGCATGTCACCCTCGAGATGCTCGACGCCCGGGTTGAGGGTGCGGCTGAGCGCCAGCATCTCGGGTGACAGGTCGGTCAGGGTCAGCTGCAGCCGGCCAACCAGGTGCGAGGCGAGGTTGCCGCCCCCCGAGCCAAGCTCGAGCGCGGTCTGGACCGCACCTTGCGCGTGCTCTTCGAGCAGCCGCAGGACCTCCATCGCCTCGTCCTGGTAGTCC
>DATHSE010000262.1:0-4333 GCA_035464455.1 Anaerolineae bacterium
GGGCTTTGCGCCAGCGCTGGGCAGCGCTGCCCGCCGCCGCCTTCGAGCTCAGGGGACCGCTGCTCCAGGCGCTCGCCCGCCGGCCCGAGCGCTGACGACGCTGGGGTCGGCGAAGGGCGTCGTCTCCAGGGGGCGGCACACCTTGCAGGGGCGATAGCCGGCATCGCGTGCCTCCAGCTCGCTCCGGAAGTGGACCACGTGCTGGCGGCTGATGCGCCGGGCGTGCTGGCAGGAGGGGTAACAGTAGATGCCGGTGCTATCGCTGCCCGCGTAGCGCACACCGCTGCCGGCGAGCCGCTCGAGCTCGCCCGTGTCGACGCCTTCCAGTGCCAACACCTCGCGCTTGGCCTCGGGACCGCCGGCGCCGTACTGGCCGATGTGGCCATCGGCCCGAACCACGCGGTGGCAGGGGATGACGAAGGGCACCGGGTTGCCGGCGAGCGCAGAGCCGACGGCCCGCACCGCCTTGGGTCGGCCGATCTCTCGCGCTACCCAGGAGTACGGCCGCACCTCGCCGTAGGGGATCTCCATCGTCTTGCGCAGCACTGCCTGCTCGAACGGGGTGCGCCTGTCCAGGTCGATGGCTGGACCGTCGGTGCGCCGGCCCTCGATCCGACGGCGCACCTGCCGCAGCAGCGTCGACGGCATCGCCGCCACCCGCCGCACCGGCCGGCCGTACCACAGCTCGTAGTCGGCCTCGAAGTTGCCTGCATCGGTGCTGCGCTCGACGGCCGTGATGCCGGCAGCGCCCCAGGCCACCAGCAGCGGGCCGATGGGTCCGTCGATCTCCGTCCAGGCATCCGTCAGCCCGACCTTCGAGAGGACCATGCCAAGCAGGCTGTCCGGGGCCGGCACATCGGTCGATCGCAGCGCCTCCACCATCTTCCGCGCGTCGCGCACGCTCATCGCGCCACCTCCTGCCGATCAGTGCTCTCCTCTTGTGCCAGCGCCTGCCGCAGCAGTCGCACACCGCGGTGGACGTCCGACTTCACCGTGCCCAGCGGACGGTCGAGCGCTTCGGCCAGCTCCGGGTAGGACAGGCCACTGACGTGCCGCAGCTCCACCGCGCGACGGTAGCGAGCGGGCAGGGCATCAAGCCGGTCGCGCCACGCCCGTTCCGCTTCTCGCCGCTCGAGCTCATGCTCGGGCTGCGATGCCGCTGGATCGGCATGTTCCATGACGGCATCCAGGGTCGCGGTCGCCGGCGGCCGCCGCGTCGCCCGGTTGCGCCCGAGATTGCCCACGATCGCCGCCAGCCAGCCGCGGGGTCGCAGATGGCGGATGCGTTCTGGCTGGTATCCGGCCAGCGCCCGGTAGGCCCGCACGAACGTCTCCTGCGCCAGGTCCTGGGCATCCGCCGGCTGCCTGGTCGAGCGCAGGGCGATGCCGTAGACGAGGTCCTGGTGATGCACCAGGAACGCGGGGAAGGCCGCCTCCAGGTCGTCAGCCAGTCGGCTCGGGCAATCAGCACACACGCAGGCAAGAACACACGGCTGTCGTCATCGGTTGCAGTGTGGCGCCTCGTACCCTTCGACCGCGGGATCGGTCAGCGCAGCAGGAAGCCCTCGCCCAGTCGATCGCGTTCGTCGAGCACGAAGCGCTGGTGCCCCGTCACGTAACCGCTGCCCTCGACGCTGGTGATGACGGCCTCACGCTCGCCCATCGAGGTCACACCCTCGACGCGAGCGTTGAAGGCCTCGCCGGTGATACCGGCGTTGACGATGGTGTCACCCACCTCGGAGGCGCCGAGAGCGTGACGCGCGGCCAGCAGCGCGGAGGTGCCGGAGCCGCAGGGGGAGCGATCCACCTCGGCGTCGGCGAAGACGGTGACGTTGCGGATGGTGGCATCGGCGGCCAGGCCATCGGGCGAAGTGGCCGGATCGCTGTCGACGAGGATGGTGCCGTAGACGAAGCCCAGCGACGGGTCGGTCGGGTGTGCGGGCGTGTGGTCGCGGCGCAGCGCATCAGTGATGGCGGCGCCGGCGCGGGTGAGCTGCTCGACCTGCTCGGGTACCACGCGCATGCCCAGCTCGGCCACGTCGACGATGCCGTAGTACGCGCCGCCGAAGGCAAGCTGGACGGAGAGGCCCTTGCGCTCGGCGGCTGCGCCGAAGAGGCGCACCCCCCGCGGCCGCATCAGCAGTCGTTCGGCGTGCAGGTATGACGGCACGTTCAGGAAGCGCACCGAGCGCACCACCGGCTCGGCGCCCACGCCCACGCTGACCTCCGCCGTGGCCGTCACCAGCCCGGCCGGTGTCTCCCAGCGGATCTCGGTCGTGGGCGTGGTGGCGGGGTAGAGCCCCTGCTCGATGAGGCCCTGGGTGAGCGCGATGATGCCGTGGCCGCACATGGTGCTGTAGCCCGCGTTGTGCATGAAGAGCACCGCCACGTCGGCGTCCCCGCGATGCGGTGGCAGCAGCACCGCGCCGTACATGTCGCGATGGCCGCGCGGTTCGTACATCAGCATGCGGCGGAGATGGTCGGCCTGCTCGCGTACCCAGCTGCGGCGCTCCCCGATAGGGAGGTGCGGGACCGCAGGGTAGCCGCTCCTGATGAGACGTAGTGGCTCACCGGCGCAGTGCAGGTCCAGCGTCTCGACTACCAGCCTCGAAGACTCGCGCTCGCGGGCCTGCGCCGGACTCCAGGGCAGTGGTCGCCGGGTGATGGCGGCGATCTGCGAGGCCACACCTGGGTCGGAGCTCAGCGACGCGGCGTTGTCAGAGCTGGACTCGAACACGACGGTCAGGACATGCTCCCTGCCCTCGGAACGCCAGCGCCTTGACTTGGGCTCCCAGCCACGGGCGGCCGCCTGCTGGCGTTCGCGAAGGAACGAGCGCTCGGCCGAGGCGCGGTCGGTGGCCGCGTAGGTGCGGATGACCGTGCTCGTTGAACCTGTCGCGCTCGTCCTGGCCATGCCTGCCTGACGCCCTCCTGGCGCGACCCGTAGCGGGCCGCTGACCGTGTCGCCTGGCCTCATGATAGCCAGCCCACTCGCTCCTCCCACACTGCCTCTGCGCGAGGCCCTCAGGGCCTGCACGGAGTCGTGGCCGCGGCCTGCACTTTCGGCTACCGTCGCGCCATGAGCGAGCATGCATCTCACGACCTCTCCGGGCTGCGCCGTCGCGTGGGCGATGTGTCGCAGCTGGTCTCCACCCGCGCCGCCCGCCTGGCTGATGGCAACGAGGATGGCGTCCGCGTCATCGATGCCCGCGCCAGCGGCGGCCTGTCCGCGCTGATCCTGGCTGATCGCGGACTCGACCTGGGGTCGGTCTGGGCCGCGGGCCACCAGATCGGCTGGCAGTCGACCACCGGCGTGGTGCACCCCGCGTACTTCCACGAGGCCGATTGGCTGCGCTCCTTCCACGGTGGCCTGCTCACCACCTGCGGCCTGCAGAACGTCGGTCTGCCGTCGGAGGATGGCGGCAGACCGTACGGCCTCCACGGCCGCATCTCAAACGTGGCGGCCCGCAATGTCACCCATCGCGTGATCGAGGAGGGTGGCCGCCTGCTGGCAGAGGTCAGCGGTGAGATGCGCGAGACCGATGTCTTTGGCGCCGACCTGCGGCTTCGCCGCCGCATCACACTGCCGATGGGCGAGCTCGTCCTCCGCATCGAGGACGAGGTGCAGAACCAGGGCCATGCAGCGGCTGCGCTGATGCTGCTGTACCACGTCAACGTTGGCTACCCGGTCGTCTCCGAGGGCGCCGCGCTGATCACACCCGAGGCCGACATCACGCCGCGCGACGAGCATGCCCGCGCCGGGCTCGATGAGCGTACGAGCTTCCCAGCCCCGGTCGACGGGTTCCGTGAGCAGGTGTTCCGCCACGAGTTGGCACCGACGGATGCCGGCACGGTCAGCGCCTCCATCGTCAACCCAGAGTTCGCCCCGACAGGAGGGATCGGCCTGACGCTCAGCTGGGATCCGCGACAGCTGCCGCGCATGTGGCAGTGGCGGATGCTCGGTCCGGGGATGTACCTCACCGGCCTGGAGCCATCCAACTGCGGGCTGGCCGGCCGCGCCGCGGAGCGGGAGGCGGGTACCATCACCGAGCTCGAGCCGGGCGAGACCCGGTCGTTCGGCATCAGCCTACGCGTGTCGCTTGGCGCAGATGCGCAGGCGCTGGCTGCACAGGCCTGACCGCGGGACACCACACCCGCGGCCGCCCGGCGACGAACCTCGACATGACGCCGCCCGGCCGCGCCGTGCTACGGTCGCCACCGCAACACCGCAACACCGCAACACCGCATGAGGGCAGGAGGTCGGGCATGGCCGGACCGGGGCTCGAGCTGGTCAAGGATGGTGAGTCCAGCGAACCCACCGCTGTCATCTGCC
>DATHSE010000263.1:0-13345 GCA_035464455.1 Anaerolineae bacterium
GCCTGCACGACGGCGAACAGCCCGGCAAGGTCGGCGTCCTCAGGCGCCCGCAGTGAGGCATCGAGGCCAGCGGCCGCGACGGCCTCCGCCACCGCGGGGACATACTGCGTCGAGGTCGGGTCGGACAGCCCGGCGACAAGCTGCTGGGCGGACTGCACGAGCGGTCGACCGTCGATGGAGAGCACGCTCTCGATGGCGCCGGCAGCCGCGGGGGCCTCAAGAGCGGCGTTCCAAGTGGCAGGCTGGGTGATGTCGCCCTCCACGAGGACCTGGGTCGTCTCGCCCAGGCCGCCATCGAAACGCTGCTCGAGCTCCGTGGCGGCGACCCGCACGGAGGCGCCCTCGGGTACGAAGTCGAGGAAGCTGAAGCCCGACCGCAGGTTGGTGGCGGTCATCACGCCCGCGAGGAGCAGCACGGAGGCGACGCCTACGACGGCCCAGGGAGCCTTGCGCGGGAGCACGGCCGTGGCACCCACCAGGCGATCGATCCAGCCGGTCTCGGAGGTGTCGAAGGCCTCGGCGGGCAGCTTGCCGGCGGCGGCAGCCCGCCGGTCGAGCAGCACGCGCGCCGCAGGGAAGAGCAGGTTGGCATAGACGAAGGCGGCCACGATACCGACCGTCGCCAGGATGCCGAAGGTCAGCAGCGCCGAGGTGCCGGCGAAGACGTTGGTCAGGAAGCCGAAGGAGGTGGTCAGCGCCGAGAGCACCAACGCGCCGCCGACGATGCGGACGCTACGGGACATGGCTGCCTGCACGGCATCCCCGCCGGCCAGCTGCTTGCGGTAGGCGGAGTTGAGGTGGATGGCGTAGTCCACGCCCAGGCCCACCAGCAGGATGGGCACGATCGAGCTGGGGCCGGAGACATCGCCTATCAGGCCCAGGCCATCGGGTCCCAGCAGCACAGCCGCGCCATCAGCCGTGGTGATGGCGAACAGCACGACCAGCAGCGTCAGGAGGGTATCGGCAGCCGTGCGACGAACGCGCTGGAAGCGGCGCATCGGCGCGCTCGTCCAGTAGACGAAGAGCAGCGCCAGTCCGATGATGCCGATGGCGGCAAAGAGCAGCAGCGGGATCTCGATGGCCGACTCCTCGCCGGAGCTCTGGATGAGCTGGACGGAGAAGGGCAAGGCGGTCACGTCGCCCAGGGCCGCGGTCTGCAGCACAGCATCGAGCTCAGCCTGGAGCTCGACAAGGAGGGCTTCTTCGGCCGGATCCGTCGGCGCTTCGAAGAATGCCAGCATCAATCCGCTGGGGGCGCTGGTGGTCGACGTGAGACCGCCCTCGAAGAGGCCGGAGAGCAGCTCGGCCTGGGCCGGTGGCACGCGCTCGAGGCCGGCCTCCACCATGGCCTTGACCTGCGCGTCGGTGGTGGGGGTGGGGGCGCCGCTCTGCACGGCCAAGGCGACTGGCGTCATGAAGGACGTCACCGAGCCGATACCGGGCTGCTCCACGAGCTTGTCGGCCAGGCGCACGCCGTCGACTTCCACGGCCTCGATGGCGTCGACGACACCGCGCGCCGCACTCAGACCGGCGGTGGTCACGATGTCGCCGGAACCAGCGACGAGCAGGACCTGCAACGGGGTGACGTTCGATTCCTCGCCGAAGATGGTCGCGATGCGCTGGGAGGCCGCGATGGCCGGGTCGTCCGGCGCGAACTCGGCGCTGTCGTTCGACATCTCCGGGCGCCCCATGGCGCTCAGCCCGATGGCGACGGCGAGGACCGCGACGATGGCCAGCCATGGCCGGCGGGTGGTGAAGCGGGCGAACCCGCTTGCGATCCATTCGAACAACTGCATCCTCCCTGCCCCGGGCCCTGCATCTGCCCGGGCGCCACGTGGACGAACTGAGTGTAGAAGTGACGTACAATCTTTGTATCGTGTTTGTATAATCTAACGGGGGCGGGGAAAGACGTCAAGAGGACCGCAGCGGAACGGGACGCGAGCCGCGCGACGCGGCTGCCCTGGGAAGGGCTGGGCGACGCAGGGGTCCCTTGGCCGAGCGCGGACTAGGGTTCGGGGAACTCGTTCTCGGCGGTCTTCTGGATGGCGGCGATCTCGCCGTAGGCGGCCCGCAGCAGCTCCTGCTGTGTGTGGCTGAGGCGCGACAGCTCGACGATGCCCGTGGGCGCCTCACCCGATCGGGTCGCCGCCAGCTGCGTCTCCAGGCGCAGACCCATGAGGAAGTCGTACGTGTCGGTCACACCCGCGCGGTTCGTCGACGTCAGCAGGTCGCGTTCGACCAGCGCCAGCATCCGCTGCAGCGTGTGCGTGGCGCCGATGCGCTGGCGCACGGCGAACACACGAGCGAAGGCCACCAGCGGCTGCAGCGCATCCTTGAGGTCGATACGCCCGGCATGCTCGGCAGCGCCGCCGAGGTAGATGTTGCCGGGGAGCCGGATGGGTGGCCGGAAGTCGAGCGCGTTGCGCGCGAGCCGATACTGCATCCCGCGGTCGTCGGGCAGGGTGGCGTGGACGTGGCGCCGCAGCTCGTCGGTGAGCGAAGCGTCCCCGTGGACGATGCGGAAGTCGAGGAAGATGCTCAGGTCGGTGATGTCCTGCGGCTCGGCGCGGCGGAGCCAGCGATCGTAGGCTTCCAGCCAGTCCGGCAGCGGCCGGCGCCAGCGTGCATCGCTGGCCATGACCTTGCCCCGGCAGTGGGGATAGCCGGCCGCGGCCAGGCCTTCGCACACCAGCGTTCCCAGTCGCTCGAAGTAGGCCGTCGCCCGGTCCGCATCGGCATCCTCCGGCAGGGCGTAGACCAGCCCGTTGTCCTGGTCCACCGACAGGGTCACCTCGCGCCGACCCTGGCTGCCGAAGGCGAGGAAGGCGAAGGGGACCGGCGGCTCGCCCAGCTGGTCGACGGCAAGCTCGAGGAGGCGGACGGTGGCGGCGTCGTAGATCGACGAGAGCACGCTCGTGACGTGACGCGGACGCGCGCTGCTGCCCATCAGGCTCGCTGCCAGCGGAAGCGCACGCTCACGGGCCCTGGCTACCGCCTCCACGGAGTCCGCGCCCGCGATCTCGCGCATCACCACCAGCGGTGCGTAGCGGGGCGACTGGATCAGCGAGTCGCTGTCGACCACGCCGAGGATCGCGCCGTCGGCATCGGCGACCGCGAGGTGGCGCACGTGATGTTCCTCCATGCGCAGCAGCGCCTCGAACACGCGCGCGCTGCCGTCGATGCGGATGAGCGGAGCGGTCATGACCGCGTGGACGGGATCGTCCGGCGTCCGTCCCTCGGCCATGGCGCGCGCGCGCAGGTCGACATCGGTGACGATGCCGATGACCGCGCCGGAGCCGCTTGCCACGAGCGCAGCGGTGACCTGCCCGTCGGTCATGCGGCGCGCGGCCACGCCGAGGCTGGTGTCGAGGTCGACGACGATGGCCGGCTTGACGCGGTCGCCGATGGATTCGTGCAGGAACAGCGGTGAAGCCTGTAGCTGCTCGATGGCCACGTCGCGTCCGGCGGCTTCATCGCGCACGGTGGTGACGTCCACCAGCAGCCCGTCGACATAGGCCGGCTCGCCCTCCTCGTCGCGGACGACGGCCGCCGACAGGAGCACCGCGCGCGGACCAGCCGGGCCGTCGAGGGTGAGGATGTGGCCGCTGACCTCGCCGCGATCCAGCAGGCGCTCCATGAAGCGTCCGAACTCGGCGGCGTCGGCGAAGCAGTCGGCGAGGGCCGGTCGGTCCGCGTCCTCGATGCCGAACTGCGCGACCAGTGCCCTGCCCGAGGGGCTGATGCCGACGAACACGCCGCGTCGCGCGGCCAGAGCCCGGAAGACGCCGGCCGGGATGCCGAGACCGAGGGCGTCAGCCTGGACGGTCTCGGAGATGCCGGCCATGTCGCGCGCCAGCAGGATGTGGCCGGCCTGCCCGCCGAAGAAGACCGGCTCGAGCGTCAGCAGGCACTCGAGCGGTCGCCCGTCGCTTCGCATGAGCACCCCGTCGCGGGCGGCGCCGAGGACGGGAGCGTCGGTGTCGCCCGAGGCGAGGGCATCCCAGAGCTCGACGTTGTCGCCGTCCCGCGGCAGCACGTCGGCCAGCTCCAGGAAGACGAGCTGGCGGGACGTGTAGCCCAACATGCCCAGGAACGTGGGGTTGGCGTAGCGGCAGCGACCATCGATGACCAGCAGCGTGCCCTCCGTGGTGGCCTCGACGAGCGCGTGATAGCGAGCGTTCGAATCGCGCAGGCGCTCGACACCCTCCTCGCGCAGGCGCTCGATGCGCAGGCTCTGCTGCAGCACGAGCAGGAGCAGGACGCCGATGATGCCGCTGATGCCGACGGCCGCGAGGACGAGATCACGCTCCACGCGTCCGATCTCCATGGCCACGTCGTCGGTGTAGAGGCCGGTTCCGATGACCCAGTCCCACGGATCGAAGCCCTTGACGAACGACTCCTTGGGCTCCAGGCGCTCGGGATCGCCGAACCACTGCCACACGTAATCGACATACCCCTCTCCCTGCTCCTCCACCACCTCGGCGAACTCCACGAAGATGGGTTGGCCGCGTGGGTCGAGGAAGCTGGAGAGGTCCTCGTCCTCGAGGTCGCTGCGATAGGGGTGCATGACCATCCGCGGCTCGGTGTCCTGGATCCAGAAGTAGTCGCGCCGGTCCGGTCCGTAGCGCAGTCGCGCGATGACCTCAGCTGCCGCTGCCTGCGCCTCCTCGCGCTGGAGGACACCTGCCTGCTCCTCTTCGTGGTACGTCGCCAGGACACTCCAGGCAGCGTTGGTGAGCTCCTGGATCATCTCGCGCTTGCGGTCCAACAGCGACTGCTCGAAGGAGGGCAGGATGAGGCCCCACATGCCCACCAGCAGGATGCCGAGCGCAGCGATGGCGGGGATGACGACCCGCAGGGCGAACGACCGTGGCGGTGAGCGGCGCGACACCGGTGCGCCGTCGCGCGAGCGGGCGTCGGGATCCGTCGCCACCTCGTCGGTCGGGCCGTCGCTCGCCAGGCCCGGCGCGTCCAGCACAGCGGTGCGGAAGCGCAGCCACTCCTCCTGGGGCATATCGATCCCCAGTGCGCGGCTGCCCAGGCCGTCGATGCCGTGGTAGTCCGTCCCGGCGCACACCAGCAGGTCGTGCCTGCGGGCCAGCTCCGTCAGCGCCACCCGCTGCTCGGGGGTGAACCCGTCGTAGATGGCCTCGATCCCGTCGAGCCCGAGAGCCTGCAGCTCCCGCACCAGCTCCTCGAGCTTGACGATGTCGGGCTCGAGCGCGAGCGGGTGCGCCAGGAACGCCCGGCCACCGGCGCGGTGGATCAGCTCGATGGCGTCACCGATGGCGGGGTGGCCGTTGTCGGCGCCGTCCAGGACAGAGGCCTCTTCGAGGCCGACCTGCCGGTGTCGCCCGGCGGCGCGCAGGGAAGCGGTGATGCTGTGGTAGTCGATGTCACGGCCATGTCGCATGCGCGCGAGCGTCGCCACGAGCGCTGGATGGGATGGGTCGAACCCGTACGCCACGAGGTGGGCCGTGCGGCCGTCGAGCTGGGTCGTCAGCTCGAGGCCGGGCAGGGTCGGGACCCCCCTCGCCTCCAGGGCTTCGCGGAAGCGGGCCTGGCCCTCCAGCGTGTCGTGGTCGGTCAGCGCGGCGAAGCGGACGCCGGCGGCCGCCAGGCGTTGGGCGAGGACCTCCGGCGAGGTGGCGCCGTCGCTGAAGGCGGTGTGCGTGTGCAGGTTGAGATGGATGGTCGGGGACATGATCCGGACTCTCAGGCTCACGAATCCTGCTGTCGACGGCTAGGTCCAGACGGCCCGTAGTGGTGTGGCGAAGTGCAGCGCCCGCGCCCCGACACACCCGTCGGCCGGGGCTCGCCTCGAGCGCTCCGCCGCACGAGCGACGCACGCGTCGGCCGTCCGAGCATGAGACGGGCGAATCGCGGACCATCTGCACATGGACCTGTCGCCCGTCGCTTCCCAACATCGATGATCGCCCTGCTGGCCATCATCGCCGGACTGGTCGTGCTGCTGATCGGCGGCGAGCTGGTGGTGCGCGGGTCCTCGCGGTTGGCGCTCGGACTCGGTATCAGCCCGGTCATCGTCGGGCTCACGGTGGTGGCGTTCGGGACCAGCTCGCCTGAGCTTGCAGTGTCGGTCGGGGCGATCCTCGGCGGTAGCCCCGACGTGGCGGTAGGCAACGTGGTGGGCAGCAACATCTACAACGTGCTGCTCGTGCTCGGTGCATCCGCCCTGCTCCGGCCGCTCGTGGTGCAGCAGCAGCTGGTGCGCTTCGACGTCCCGCTGGTCATCGGGGTGTCGCTGCTGCTGTGGCTGCTGGTCCTCGACGGTGCCCTGGGCGCGGTCGAGGGTGCCGTGCTGGTCTCGCTGCTGGCGGTCTACACCATCATGACCGTACGCAAGGGCCGGACCGAAACGGCCGCCGTGGCCGACGAGTACCGCGAGGCATTCGAGCCTCCCGCGCCTGGCAGCTCCCTGCTGCGAAGCGGCCTGCTCTTCCTCGCCGGGCTGGCCGCCCTGGTCGTGGGCGCCCAGGCGCTCGTCGGCGGAGCCAGCGAGGTCGCGCGCTCGTTCGGTATCCCCGAGCTGGTGATCGGCTTGACCATCGTGGCCATCGGGACGTCCATGCCCGAGCTGGTGACATCGGTGGTGGCAGCATTTCGCGGCCAGCGCGACCTGGCGGTGGGCAATGCGGTGGGGTCCAACCTGTTCAACATCCTGGGCGTGCTGGGTGTCAGCGCCATCGTCGCCCCCGGCGGCATCACGGTCCCGGCCCAGGCCATCGCCTTCGACATCCCGGTCATGGTGGCGGTCGCGGTGGCCTGCCTGCCGCTGCTGTTCACCGGTCACCTCATCCGTCGCTGGGAGGGCGCGCTGTTCCTGGGATACGCGGTGGCCTACACCAGCTTCCTGGTGCTGGAGGCCATCGAGCACCCCATGCGCGAGCCCTTCGCCCAGGCCATGATCTGGTTCGTCATCCCCCTCACGCTGGCGACACTGGTGGCGGTGGTGATCAACGAGTTCCGTGAGCGCAAGTGGAGGCTGCGCCCCTCCTGAGGTCGGCGCCAGCGTAGGACACGGCCAAGTGGCCCCACACAGCATGGCCAAGTAGCCCCTCATCGGCGCAGACGGACTGCCGCACTCCGGTCCACATGGCCCTGTGGGTCAGAGCCGAAGGGCCGTAGGTTGCAGGCAACGCCCAGCGCCATCCAGCCGCGTCTCTGTACCGGCCCGGGACGCACGGCGTGTTGGCAAGGGGACTCGATGGCGACCGGATGGGAGACGGCGCCCCGGGAGGCCGCACTCGGGGGCGTGGAAGACCAGGACCTGATCGACGGCATCATCGCGGATCAGTCAGGGCGCCCGGGCGCCCTGCTCGGCATCCTGCAGCGACTGCAGGACCGCAACCGTCACAAGTATCTGCCCACGTCCACGCTCGAGTACGTGGCCGTACGGACCGGCCTGCCTCAGTCACAGGTCTTCAGCGTGGCCTCCTTCTATGCCCTCTTCAACCTTGAGCCGCAGGGGGCACACACGGTGGCCATCTGCCGCGGCACGGCCTGTCACACGCGTGGCTCGCGCCCGCTGTTGCAGCGCGTGAAGCTGCAGCTGGGCTTGCGGGCGGCCGGCGATGACGCCGACAAGGTGTCGCTGACCACGCCCGACCAGCTCTTCACCATCCGCACCGTGGCCTGCTTCGGGCAGTGTGCCCTGGCCCCGGTCATCGAGGTCGATCACGCCATCCGCGGACACGTCACCGAACAGGCGCTGATCCGCGAGGTCGAGGCGCTGCGCCAGGCGAGCGCGCGATGAGGATCGCCGACCTGGCTGCCTTCGCCGGCGCCCGCGAGTCCGGCCTCGCCAAGCTCCTGCCCAATCGCCCACGGGTGGCGGTCGGCATGGGCACCTGTGGCAGCGGCAACGGCGCCGAGGGCGTCTACGGCGCCTTCAAGTCGGCCATCGATGCCCGCGGCCTGGACCTGCAGCTGGCGCCGGTGGGCTGCTTCGGCTTCTGCGCCGAGGAGCCGCTGGTCAACGTGTGGGTGCCTGGACGACCCCTGCTCATCCTGCGGCGCGTCCAGCCCGACCAGGTGGACGTCATCATCGATGCCATCAGCCACGATCGGCTGCCGCCGGCAGAGCTGCTGCTGTGCAAGGTCGAGGAGTGGGACCACCTCACCGGCCATGTCCGCTACGGGACCGGCTACGCCGACGTGCCCAGCTGGGACGAGGTCCCCTTCTTCTCCGGGCAGCTCAAGATCGTGCTGCGCAACTGCGGCCTCATCAGCCCCGATGACATCGAGGAGTACATCGCGGTCGGCGGCTACCAGGCCCTCTACAAGGTCCTCATCGACCAGAACCCCGACGGCGTCATCGAGCAGATCAAGGCCTCCAAGCTGCGCGGTCGCGGCGGTGCCGGATTCCTGACCGGCAACAAGTGGGAGTTCCTGCAGCAGGCTCCCGGGCCTGACAAGTACCTCGTGTGCAACGCGGACGAAGGTGACCCGGGCGCCTACATGAACCGCAACGAGATCGAGTCCGACCCCCACGCGCTCCTCGAGGGCATGCTCATCGCCGGCTTCGCCACGGGCGCTTCCCACGGCATCATCTACGTGCGCGCCGAGTACCCCATCGCAGTGATGCGCCTGGCGCGTGCCATTGAGCAGGCTCGTGCCTACGGCCTCCTCGGCACGGACGTGATGGGCCGCGGCTTCGACTTCGACATCCAGACCGTGGAGGGCGCAGGCGCCTTCGTCTGCGGCGAGGAGACCGCGCTGATCGCCTCGCTCGAGGGCCACGCCGGCCGGCCACGGCCACGCCCGCCCTTCCCTGCGCAGCGCGGCCTGTACGGCAAGCCCACCAACATCAACAACGTCGAGACCTGGTACAACGTGGCGCCAATCGTGGCGCGCGGCCCGGCCTGGTTCAGCGACACCGGCAGCGCCAGGAGCGCGGGCACCAAGGTCTTCTCGCTGGTCGGCAAGGTGCGCAGCACCGGCCTGGTGGAGATGCCGCTGGGCACGCCGCTCTCGAAGTTCATCTACGACATCGGCGGTGGCGGCAGCAACGGCCGAGAGATCAAGGCCGTGCAGACCGGTGGCCCGTCGGGCGGCTGTATCCCTGCCGACATGTTCGACACGGCCGTCGACTACGAGACCCTCGCCCAGATCGGATCGATCATGGGCTCGGGGGGCATGGTCGTGATGGACGAAGACAACTGCATGGTCGACGTGGCCCGCTACTTCGTGGAGTTCACCCACTCGGAGAGCTGCGGCAAGTGCGTGCCCTGCCGGGTGGGCCTGGACAAGGCGCTGGAGATGCTCGACGGCTTCACCCACGGCACCGCTTCCCTCGATGACCTGGACGCGCTCGATGAGCTCTGCCGCATGGTGCGCGACACCTCGCTCTGCGGCCTGGGCCAGAGTGCGCCCAACCCGGTGCTCACCAGCTTGCGGCACTTCCGCCACGAGTTCGAGGATCACATCCGGGCCAAGCGCTGCCGCGCCGGCGTGTGCGAGGACCTGGCACTTTCGCCCTGCGAGAACTCCTGCCCGTTGCACATGAACATCCCGCGCTTCCTGCAGCTGTACAAGGAGGACCGCCTGGAGGACGCCTTCCTCTCGGTCATCCTCGACAACCCGCTGCCGGCTTCGACCGGCCGGGTGTGCCAGCATCCCTGCGACGACCGCTGCCGCCGCGAGGCCCTCGACGAGGCGGTGAACATGCGCGAGGTGCATCGTTCCATCGCCGACCAGGTGCTCCTCTCCGACCGCTTCGAGACGATGGTGGCTCGCGTCGTCGAACGGCGGCTGGCCGCCACCGGGCAGCGCGTGGCAGTCGTCGGCGCCGGCCCCACCGGCCTGACCTGCGCCTACTACCTCGCCCTCCGCGGCCACCAGGTGACCTGCTACGAGGCGCGCCCCGCCGCCGGCGGCATGCTGCGCTACGCGCTGCCGGATTACCGGCTGCCGCAGCGGGTGCTGGACAAGGAGATCGAACTCATCGAGCGCGTCGGTGTCGAGTTCCGCTTCAACGTCGAGGTGGGCAGCGATGTCACGCTCAACGACTTGGCCGATCAGTACGACGCCGTCTTCCTCTCCATCGGCACCTGGAAGGAGGCCTGGGTCCACCTGCCCGGCACCGAGCTCACCGGCGTCATCCCGGCGCTGCCCTTCCTGGAGGCGATGGCGCGCGAGCAGTCCGTGCCGGTCGGCACGAACGTGGTCGTCATCGGCGGCGGCAACGCCGCGGTCGACTCGGCACGCACGGCCCGCCGCATGGGCGCGGATGTGACCATCGTCTACCGGCGCGAGCGCAAGGACATGCCCGCCATCGCCGAGGAGGTCGAGGCCGCCGAGGCCGAAGGTGCCAGGATCGCCTTCCTGGCCGCACCCAACCGCATCGTCGGTGACGCCGACGGCAAGGTGCGTGCCATCGAGGTGGTGCGCACCCGACCCGGCGAGTTCGATGAGTCCGGCCGCCGACGCCCCGTGCCCACCGACGAGATCATGCGCATCGAATGCGACAGCGTGGTCCTCGCCGTCGGCGAACGCGTCGACCCGGACTTCTGCAATGCCTCCGGCCTGCGGGTGAAGGACGACGGCACGCTGGAGGTGGACCGCTACTCGCTCGAGACCAGCCGAGAGCGCTTCTACGCCGGCGGCGACCTCATCACCGGCGCCTCCAACGTCTCCAACGCCATGGGCATCGGCAAGAAGGCCGCCCGCACCATCGACCGCCGCCTGATGGACCGGCTGACCCCCAGCGTGCTACCCGAGTTCGTGTACCAGATGGAGCCACCCGATCCGCCCAGCCCGATCGGTCGCCACACCCCCGCCGAGCTGCCCGCGTCCCAGCGCGTGGGCTCGTATGCCGAGGTCTCGCTGGGACTGACTCCGGTGGCGGCGCTGGACGAAGCACAGCGCTGCCTGCGCTGCGACATCCGCAGCCTCGAGAGCTAGGAGGACCACGTGAGCGACACGGTGATGGTCCGCATCGACGGTGAGGTGATCGCGGCGAAGGCCGGCCAGAGCGTCCTCCAGGTCGCGCGAGCCAACGACAAGTACATCCCCGCACTGTGCTACATGGAGGGCCTCTCCGCGGTCGGTTCCTGCCGCCTGTGCATGATCGAAGTCTCCGGCGTCAAGCGACTGCTGCCCGCCTGCACCACGCCGGTGCAGGAAGGGCTGGCCGTGTCGACCAGCTCCACGCAGCTGCAGTCGTACCGCAGGATGGCCCTGGAGCTGTTGTTCGCGGAGCGCAACCACGTGTGCTCGGTGTGCGTGTCGTCCGGGCACTGCGAGCTGCAGAGCCTGGCCCAGGAGCACGGCATGACGCACGTGCGCTACCCCTACAACTTCCCCCGGCTCACGCCGGATACCTCGCATCCGCGCTACGTCTTCGACCCCAACCGTTGCGTGCTCTGCTCGCGCTGCGTGCGCACCTGCGCCCAGATCGAGGGCGCCCACGTCTGGGATATCGCGGGCCGAGGTATCGACTCGGGTCCGGTGGCGGAGATGCAGCGACCGTGGGGCGAGGCCAGCAGCTGCACCAGCTGCGGCAAGTGCGTGCAGGCCTGCCCCACCGGGGCGTTGGCCGAGAAAGGCTGGGCCGTCGAGGAGATGACCAAGCAGCGGACCGTGGTGAGCACGCTCAACTCGATGCGAGAGAGCCAGTGATGGACAAGGCCAGGATCGGCACCTGCTGGCTCGACGGCTGCTCGGGCTGCCACATGTCGTTGCTCGACATCGACGAGGCCATCGTGGATGTGCTGGCCAGGGCCGACATCGTGTTCGGGCCCCTGGTCGACGCGCAGGAGTGGCCCGAGGGCGTGGACGTGGCCATCATCGAGGGCGCGGTGAGCAGCACCGACGACCTGGAGCTGCTGACCACGGCTCGCGAGCGCAGCGGCATCGTCGTGGCGCTGGGCGACTGTGCCGTCACCGGCAACGTGCCCGCGATGCGCAACGGTATCCCCACGCGCAGCCTGCTCGAGCGCGTGTACGTGGAGGGTGCCACCGAGCAGCCGGGCATCCCCACCGACGGCGTGCCGGCGCTGCTGCGGCAGGCCCAGCCCCTCCACGCGCACGTCAAGGTCGACGTCCACGTCCCCGGCTGCCCGCCCAGCCCGGAGACGATCCTCTACGTGGTCGGCGAGCTGCTCGAAGGGCGTGTGCCCGATGTCGGCTCCCGCCAGCGATTCGGCTGAGGAGGCCCACGATGCCGACGATCGAGATCCCCCACGTCAGCCGTATCGAGGGCCACGCCTCGATCAGCATCCAGCTCGACGACGATGGCAACGTCGCGGACACGCAGTTCCACGTCACCCAGATCCGTGGCTTCGAGAAGTTCGTCGAGGGACGGCCGTACTACGAGATGCCCGCCATCACCGCGCGCATCTGCGGCATCTGCCCGGTGAGCCACCTGCTGGCGTCGTCCAAGGCCTGCGACGCCATCATGGCGGTGCGCATCCCGTCGACCGCGGCCATGCTGCGCGAGCTGCTGCACATGGCCCAGATCGTGCAGTCACATGCGCTGTCCTTCTTCCATCTGTCCGCGCCGGACCTGCTGCTGGGCATGGACTACGACCCCGCGAAGCGCAACATCGCCGGGCTGCTGGCCGAGCATCCGGCGGTGGTGCAGGACGGCGTGCGCCTGCGCAAGTTCGGCCAGCAGGTCATCGAGCGGCTCGGCCGTGAGCGCGTCCACCCCTCGTGGACCGTGCCCGGCGGGGTGAACCAGGAGCTCGACCCGCAAGCGCGTGAGACGACCCTCGCCGAGTGGCCCGAGGCGATGGCCATCCTGCGCCGCACGCTGGAGCTGTGGAAGGGCACCATCGACAGCTTCCCCGACGAGGTCGCCTCGTTCTCCAACTTCCCCACCATGTACTGCGGGCTCGTGGGGCCGGATGGGTCGCTGCAGTTGTACGACGGCAAGCTGCGCTTCCGCGACGCTGTCGGGGAGATCGTGGCCGACCAGGTCGAGGCGGCCGACTACGCCGACTACATCGGCGAGGCCAGCATGGCCGATTCCTACCTGAAGGCGCCCTACTTCAAGCCGCTCGGCCTGTCTGAGGGTGTCTACCGCGTGGGTCCGCTGGCGCGTCTCAACGTCTGCGACCACATCTCGACCCCGCTCGCCGAGGCGGAGCTGCAGGAGATGCGCCAGCGCCTGGGACGCGTGGTACAGAGCAGCTTCCACAACCACTACGCCCGGCTCATCGAGGCCATGTACGGCCTGGAGCGGATGAAGGAACTGCTGGAAGAGCCGCGCATCCTCGACGCCAAGGTGCGCGCGCATGCCGGCGTCAACGAGCCGGAGGGCGTGGGCATCATCGAGGCGCCGCGCGGGACGCTCATCCACCACTACCGCGTCAACGACGAT
>DATHSE010000264.1:0-6992 GCA_035464455.1 Anaerolineae bacterium
TGCAGATCGTTCTTGACGAGACCCCGCCAGAGATCCTCCTGGTGGTCGGCCGGCCGCAGCGGCGGCGAGCACACGTACTTGGCACCCTCGAAGCCGTTGCCCATGTCCTCGAGCGAGAGGAAGAGGTACTGCGGGCAGGTCTCAGCAAAGGCCATGGCCCCCCGGTCGCGGCCGCGCACGACCTCCTCGAGGGCATCGCGGGAGCTCAGGTGGACGATGTAGACGGGAACCTCTGCGGCCTCGGCGAAGCGGATGACACGGTTGACGCACTCGCCCTCGAACACCGGCATGCGGGAGACGCCGTGGTAGTAGGGGTCGGTCAGGCCGGCTTCGGCGTTGGCGTTGGCGACGATGTCGATGGCCACGCCGTTCTCAGCGTGCATCAGGATCAGCCCACCGTTCTCGGCCGTCTGGCGCATGGCGCTGAAGATGGCGCCATCGTCGGAGAGGAAGACGCCGGGATAGGCGGTGAAGAGCTTGAAATCGGTGACGCCGTCCTCGACCAGCTGGTCCATCTCCTTCAGCGTGGCGTCGTTGACGTCGCCCATGATCATGTGGAAGCCGTAGTCGATGGCGCACACGCCCTCGGCTTTGGCCATCCAGGCCTCGAGGCCCGGTCGCAGCGCTTGGCCCTTCGTCTGGACGGCGAAGTCGAGGATGGTGGTGGTGCCACCGAAGGCTGCCGCTCGTGAGCCGGTCTCGAAATCATCCTTGGAAGAGGTCCCACCGAAGGGCAGGTCCAGGTGGGTGTGCGGATCGATGCCGCCGGGGATGACCCAGCGTCCCGCGGCATCGATGGTCTTGTCAACGGCTACCCCGGTGAGCGCTCCCAGGGTCTGACCGGATTCCGACTGGTCCCCGCCCAGACCGACGGCCGCGATCTTCTCGTCCTCGATGAGGACGTCGGCACGGAATGAGCCATCCGCGTTGACGACGGTGCCGTTGACGATGAGCGTTCGCATCCGGTCCCTCCAGTTGAAACCGTCCCCCAAGGCACGGGTGAGTGGTCAGCAGTGCCATGGTAGTCCCGCCGGGGAGGCGTACGCAGGCTGTGGCCGGTTCCATCCGAGCGGGGATGACCCCTCCGACGACGCTCGTGTACCGTACGCCCGTCATGCTCAGGACCCCCGCGAGCAACGGCAGCGGCCGGCGCCTTGCTGCTGCCATCAGCGCAGTCGTGCTCCTGCTATCGCTGCTGCCCCTCGAAGCCCAGCAAGTGGCCGCAGCCGGCCGCGCCGCCCGTGACTGGGCAGCCGCGCAGGTTCGCGAGGGTCGCATCCCGGCGCGCGACCGCGAGCTGGCCGCACAGCTGCCACGGCAGGCCAACCTGGGCTACCACCCCGAGACCGGCCGGGTGCGCTTCATCTCCGGCACTCCCTCGGCACCCCTGGCTCCCGGGCTCGCCGGCGTGGCCGCGGGCAAGCGCCAGCTCAGCGCCGCAGACGCACGCACCCGAGCGCGTAGATTCGTCGAGCGTTACGGCCCGCTGTTCGGGCTCAGGGATCCGGGTCGCGAGCTGCGCGTCAAGGCCACGCGGCACCAGCTCACCCCGGCACCCGGTCTCGCCCTTGCCGGCGCCGGACGGCCGAATGCCACGGTGCGCTTCGAGCAGGTGCGTGACGGCGTGCCGGTGATGGGTGGCGAGATCGCAGTGCAGCTCACGGCCGCAGGTGAGGTGCTCTCCGTCGCCGGCGAGGTGCTGCCGGCGGCAGCCACCACCCCGGCTGGCGCCAGGGTCGGCCCTCTCCAGGCCCGCCGGGCAGCGGCCGCGTGGATGGCACGCCAGAGCGGCCGTGCCGCGTCCTCGCTGGGCACCACCTCCGAGGGCCTGGGTCTCTACGACCCGCGCCTGATGGACGATCCCCGGCTGCGTCACATCGACACGCGCCTGGTGTGGCGCATCGACGTCCGGCTGCCTGCCGAGGGACGCAAGCCGCCCGACCGCAGGCTGGTGCTGGTGGATGCGCTCGGCGGCGACGTGCTGACGACCATCGGTCGCGTCTACACCGCCGAGGGTCCGAACCGGCGCGTGTGCGACAACCGCAGCATCCCGGGCCGGGCGTGGGTCTGCAGCCCGCCCTACACCCGCAGTGAAGGCCAGCCGGCTGTGGGCATCGGCGAGGTAGACGCGGTCTATCGTCTCATGGGCCTGACCTACGACTACTTCTACGACCGCTTCGGCCGCGATGGCGTCGACGGGGAGGGCTCGCGCATGAAAGCCACCGTCCGCTATTGCCCCAGCTACGGCTGCCCCTGGCGCAACGCCGAGTGGAGGTGGGCGGATCAGCAGGCGACCTTCGGCACCGGCTGGGCGAGGGCTGCCGATATCGTGGCCCACGAGTACACCCACGGTGTCCTCGACGCCGAGGCGCCGCTGTTCTACCAGTACCAGTCTGGTGCCATCAACGAGTCGTACGCCGATGTCTTCGGCGAGCTCTTCGACCTCTCCCTGGGCGCGAGCGCCACCGGCAGAAGAGCGTGGACGATCGGTGAGGACACGCCCATCGGTACCTTCCGTGACATGCGTGACCCCACCCGCTTCGGTCACCCCGATCGCATGCGCAGCCCCAAGTGGCATACCGGCCCGGCCGATGACGGAGGCGTCCATCGCAACAGCGGCGTGGGCAATAAGGCTGCCTCGCTGGTGGCGGACGGTGGCACCTTCCGCGGGTTCAGCATCAAGGGCATCGGTCGCACCCGGACCGCGCGCGTCTGGTACCAGGCGCTGACCACTCGCCTCACCCCGGCAGCCAACTACATCGACCTCGGTGACGCGCTGGTGGCGGCCTGCACCGATCTCGCCGGCACGGCCGGCATGACCCTCGCCCACTGCAAGTCGGTACGGGACGCGGCGCGCGCGACCGAGATGCATCGAACGCCCAGGTCGCTCGGGCCCAAGTCGGCGCCCCTGTGCCGGGCGGGCAGCAGCCCCACCGACGTCCTGTATGACGACCTGGAGGACCCCGGCGCCGGCCGCTGGATCAGCTCACGGCTGGTGGGCGACAAGAAGGGCTGGTACTACCCGCAGAACCCCAACAACGTGCCTGCATGGGACGGCACCTGGGCTTCAAGCGGCGAGTTCAACTTCTACGCACCCAACCGGAGCACCCGCAGCGACACGGTCATGCGACTGCGCGAGCCGGTGCCGGTGCCGAGCGCGGCCTTCCTTCGCTTCGGCCATGGTTACTCCTTCGACAAGGACGCCAAGCGCCGCTACGACGGCGGCATCCTCGAGATCCGGGTCGATGGCGGACCGTGGCGGGGCGTCGGCAGCCTGTTCACCCACGGCGGATACAACGGCACCATCGCGCGGGGCTCGGGCAACCCGCTGAAGGGAAAGCGAGCCTGGACGGGCGACTCGCATGGCTGGTCGACGACCCGCGTGGACCTCTCGAAGTTCGCCGGATCTCGCATCAAGCTGCGCTTCCGCATGGCGTCCGACCGCTCGGTCGGAGCTCGCGGCTGGTACATCGACGACATCCGCGTGTACACCTGCGCCAGGGACGACGACCGGCCCACCGGCTCGCTCGTCATCGACGGTGGTGCCGAGAGCACCTCGGACAGCAAGGTCTCGCTGGCATTCAGCTGGGATGACGCCACCACGTGGGTCACCCGGATGCGCGTGTCCGGCAGCCCCAGGCTGAATGCAGCGGGGACGCAGCTGGCGAGGGGCCTCAGCATGCCCGTCCGCGAGACGTTGGCGTGGGACCTGGCCGATGCCACCTACGGCGGACCCTCCGGACCCGGGCCGCGACGCGTCTATGCGCAGGTGCGTGATGCCGCGGGCAACTGGTCGGAGGTCTTCTTCGACGAGATCGAGCTGCTCGCGCCGTAGGTGCAGGCCTCGCGCCGTAGGCTGGGCCTCGCGCCATAGGCGCCGGCCAGCGACACACCCGTCACTGGGCGCCGTCGAAATCCTCGATGTCAAGGATGACGCGCGAGTTCGCCGGCGTGGCCTTGCCGCCCCAGCCCTTGGCCTCCATCCGTGCACAGCTGTCGGAGCTCAGACCGATGGCGGCGCGGACGTTGCCATCCTCGCCCTCGAAGAGCTGGATGCGCCTGACCTGGGTGATACCCTCGGCTTCGAGCTGCTCGGCCTCGATGGTCTGGTTGGCGGTGATCTCCACGGGGCCGTCGAAGGTGATGATGAGAGCACGGTCGCCCTGGACGCGCTGGATGTCGTACTCCTGCTGCGCCTCCTTGGGCGTGGTCCACTCCATCCTCACGGTCGTACCCTTCTTGACCGCCTTCTTGGACTGGCGCGACATCTTCCAGTAGACCTGGTCGAAGGCGCCGTCCTCGTCGACACGGGGGCCGGCGGCGACCTCGCTGAGGAGCCACTTGAGCTTCCCGAGATCCTTGATGGCCGCGTCCTCGCAGGTGTAGTCGAAGGATGTGCCTTCGGCTGGAGGCTTGTCATCAGGCTCCGGGCTGGTGCTGTCGGCGGCATCGCCGTCGTCGAGCACGACTGGCCCCTCGGCCGGCTCGGGCAGGCTGGTCGGCACGGCTGATGGGTCGGCGCCGGCACCGGACACCAGCCGCCCACCGCTGCTGAGGATGCCGCCGCCCGACACGGCCAGCGAGCCTCCCACGAGGAGCAGGCCGATCACGAGCACCAGGCCGATGGTGGCGCTGAGGCCGGAGCGGTGCGTGCTGGGCATGTCCACCCGGCCGGGCGCGACGCCGCGCAGCGGATCGCCGGCGCTGGCGATGGGCAGCCCGCAGTTGCGGCACACGCGCGCGCCAGCCTCGTTGGCCAGGCCGCAGGCGGGGCAGGTGACCCCCGGGGGGCCCTGGTCCGGCGCCCACGGCTGCCGGGGAGCGCCACCACTGGGGAGTCTCGTCGGTCCACTCATCCGAGCGGATGGTGCCACAGGCGCCCGGAATCCGGGCGCGAGCGCATCCTCACCCGGGAGAAGCCCCGTCCCGCCCGTTCATCGTGGCGTGCCGATGGCCTCGCGGACGGCGGGGATGACGTAGCGCCCGTAAGCCTCCAGCTGCGCCTCCTCGTCACCGTTCATGAGGTAGACGTTGAACTGATCCACGCCGGCCTCGTGCAGCTCGATGAGCCGGCGCACGTGCTCGTCGGCTGGGCCGACGATGCTGAAGCGGTCGGCCACCTCGTCGCTCACGAACTGCGCGTTGTCAGAGCCCACCTCGGCATGGTGTCTGTAGTCGTAGCCTTCCCGGTCGCGAATGTAGCCGGTGAGGGACTCCGGCAGCTGCTCACGCGGGTACTTGGTCACGAGATCGACGACGTGATTGCTCACCAGCGCGGGGAACCAGCGCACGCGCTCGCGGCACTCGTCGACCGTCCCCACGTGGGCGGGCGCCGCTGCCTGCACCTTGATCTCGTCTGCGTCCCTGCCTGCCTCGGTCGCAGCGTCGCGCATGATCCCGATCATCCACTTGATGAGCTCGACGTCGGCCAGCTGAAGGATGACGCCGTCGGCGACACGCCCGGTCATGCCCAGCACCATCGGTCCGTAGCCGGCGATCCACACGGGCAGCTCGTGGCCGGGCGTCCATGTCAGGTCCAGCTGGGTGTCCATGTAGGTCGCGGTGCGGCCCTCGACGAGGTCCTTGATGATGCGCACCGCGTTGTCGAGGACGCGCGTCTGCACCGGGCCCCGGCCCAGCACGCGCTGCGCGCTGTCGCCGCGGCCGATGCCCAGGTCCATGCGGCCGCCGGAGATCTCGTGGAGCGTGGCCAGCACGCTGGCGGTCACGGTGATGTCGCGGGTGGCCGGGTTGGTGACACAGGTGCCGAGGCGCATCGTCTGGGTGTTGACCGCCATCAGCGTCAGCAGTGGATAGACGTCCTTCCACAGGATGTGCGAGTCGAAGAGCCAGCCGTAGCTGAAGCCGGCCGCCTCCGCCTGACGCGTGAGGGCGATGGTGCGTTCGACGCTGTGCTCGGGCTTGAGGGTGAATCCGAAGTCCATGGGCGGGCAGACTACACGCTACGCAGCCGGCGCGACAGTCCCTCGCGTGCCGGGCCCGCGCGATGCCTGCCCTGCCTGCGACCGGCCGGGGGCAGCGCTCCTGCTGCCGAAGCTAGGGCCGGACGAGGTCCTCGTAGGCATCGGGCCGCCGGTCACGGTAGAACTGCCATGTGTCGCGGACCTGCTTGACCATGTCCAGGTCGAGGTCGCGGACGATCAGCTCCTCCTCGTGTGCGTCGCCCACGGCTCCCACGAATTGGCCGCGTGGGTCGCAGAAGTAGCTCTGCCCGTAGAAGTCGTTGTCGCCCAACGGTTCGACGCCCACCCGGTTGATGGTGCCCACGAAGTAGCCGTTGGCCACCGCATGCGAGGGCTGCTCGATGCGCCAGAGGTACTCCGACAGGCCGCGCGAGGTGGCACTGGGGATGAGCACGATCTCCGCGCCGTTCAGGCCGAGGGCGCGTGCCCCCTCGGGGAAGTGGCGGTCGTAGCAGATGTAGAGACCGAACCTGCCGATGTCGGTCTGGAAGACCGGGTAGCCCAGGTTGCCCGGCCGAAAGTAGTACTTCTCCCAGAAGCCCTTGACCTGCGGGATGTGCGTCTTCCGGTACTTGCCCAGGTATGTACCGTCGGCATCGATGATGGCGGCGGTGTTGTAGTAGATGCCCGACGCCTGGCCATCCGCCTCGTACATCGGCGCGACCACGACCATGCCGGTCTCCTTGGCCAGGTCCTGCATGCGGGCGGTAGTGGGCCCGTCGGGGAGGAGCTCGGTATAGGCGTAGTACTCGGGATCCTGCACCTGGCAGAAGTACGGCCCGTAGAAGAGCTCCTGGAACAGGATGAACTGGGCACCCTGCCGCGCGGCCTCGTGGGCGTGGTGCTCGTGCTTCTGGATCATCGATTCCTGGTCGCCCGTCCAGCTGGCCTGGACGAGGGCGCCACGGACGACTCGGGACATGCGGGGACCTCCGGGGGTGCGGCTCCGTTTGGACCGCCAGAGGGTACACCCCATGTCGAGTCAATCGTGCGGTCGGTTCGTGCGAG
>DATHSE010000265.1:0-16078 GCA_035464455.1 Anaerolineae bacterium
GACTCGATGGGGCGTCCGGGTGTGCAGGTGGTGGAGGTGCGTACCGACCGCACCCGTAACGTCGAGATGCACGCCGAGGCGCTGGCGGCTGTCACGCGTGCCGTCGAGGGCATGGCATGAGCCTGAACGTGCTGGTGACCGGAGACGGACCGGCGATGCTGCTGCTGCACGGCTTCACCGGCAGCGCGCGGTCCTGGGGCGATCACCTCGAGGCCTGGTCGTTGGGCCACCGCGTCATCGCGCCTGACCTCCTCGGGCACGGCGGCTCGGAGGCCCCCACCGATCCCACTCGCTACGCCCTCGAGCGACAGGCCGACGACCTCGCCGGACTGCTGCGCCTGCTCGATGTCGGGCGAGCGGACATCGTGGGCTACTCCATGGGTGCCCGCCTCGCGCTGGTGATGGCGCTGGCGCATCCCGGCCTCGTGGGGTGCCTGGTCCTGGAGAGTCCGTCCGCGGGCATCGTCGACCCCGTCGCGCGCTCGGCACGCCGGCAAGCGGACGAGCGCCTCGCCCGCATCCTCGAGCGCGACGGCATCGAGGCGTTCGTGGCTGGCTGGGAGGCGCAGCCGCTGTTCGCCAGCCACGCAGCGCTGCCCGCCGACCGCCAACGGCAGCTCCGCAGCGAGCGCCTGGGCCACGACCCGTTGGCCCTCGCTGCTTCCCTGCGCGGCGCCGGCCAGGGTGTCATGGCGCCGTTGCACGATCGGCTCCCCGGTATCGCGGCGCCCACGCTGGTCATCGCCGGAGCGCTCGACACGGCCGGGGTGGAACGTGCTCGCAACGTCGCAGCCGGCATCCCGCGGGCTCGCCTCGAGGTCGTCGCCGGCGTCGGTCACACGCCCCACCTGGAAGCGCCAGGTCCATTCTTCCTCCTGGCCACCCATCATCTACGCCAACCTGCCACATGAAGGAGGCCCCCATGTCCGTCCGCTGGACGAGCGCCCAGGAATACGAGGACATCCGTTACGAGCACAGCGGCACCGGCATCGCCAAGATCACCATCGATCGCCCGCAGGTGCGCAACGCCTTCCGCCCGGAGACCGTGAGCGAGCTCATCGACGCCTTCCGACGCGTGCGTGATGACAGCTCCATCGGCGTCGTGCTCCTCACCGGCGCCGGGGACAAGGCGTTCTGCTCGGGTGGTGACATGAACGTCAAGGGCGAGGGCGGCTACATCGCTGATGACGGCACGTCCCGGCTCAACGTGCTCGACCTCCAGCGCCTCATCCGCTCGCTGCCCATCGTCGTCATCGCGCTGGTCAACGGCTATGCCATCGGCGGCGGTCATGTGCTGCACGTCATCTGCGACCTCACCATCGCCAGCGACAACGCCATCTTCGGCCAGACCGGGCCCAAGGTCGGCAGCTTCGATGGCGGCTACGGCGCCACGCTGCTGGCGCGCATCGTGGGCCACAAGAAGGCGCGGGAGATGTGGTACCTGTGCCGCCAGTACTCGGCCGGCCAGGCGCTCGAGATGGGCCTGGTCAATGCCGTGGTGCCGCTGGCACAGCTCGAGCAGGAGGGTGTCGGGTGGGCCGATGAGATCCTGGCCAAGAGCCCCACCGCCATCCGCATGCTGAAGCGCTCCTTCAACGCCGACACCGACGGTCTGGCCGGTCTCCAGGAGCTGGCCGGTGACGCCACCATGCTCTTCTACCTCACCGAGGAGGCACACGAGGGCAGCAGGGCGTTCCTCGAGAAGCGGGAGCCAGACTTCCGCAAGTACCCTCGTCGGCCCTAGCAGGAACCGATGACGACGAGCTCCTCCCCGCCCTCACGCGCGCGAGCCTGGCTGCTGGCCAGCCGCCCCGCCACCCTGCCGGCGGCAGTCGGCCCGGTGCTGGTGGGCCTCGGTGTGGCCATCGGGCTGGGCGTCTTCGAGCCGCTGCCGGCGCTGGCGGCGCTGGCCGTGGCGCTGTTGCTGCAGGTGCTCTCCAACCTCGCCAACGACCTCTCCGACTTCCGCTCGGGTGCCGACACCGATGATCGCTTGGGACCGCCGCGCGCGGCCGCGCAGGGGTGGCTCAGCGAGCGAGAGATGGTCGCCGGCATCGGCGTGGTGGTCGGGCTGGCAGGGTTGGTGGGCCTGTATCTCGTGTGGGTCGGTGGATTGCCCATCCTGCTGCTGGGCGTGGCCGCCGTCATCAGCGCTTTCGCCTACACCGGTGGCCCGTTCCCGTACGGCTACCACGGCCTGGGCGAGATCTTCGTCTTCGTCTTCTTCGGGCTGGTGGCGGTGGCCGGCACCACCTACCTGCAGACGCTGACCTGGGAGCCGCTCGCGGTCTTGGCGGCCGTGCCGGTGGGGTCGCTCATCACCGCCATCCTGGTGGTGAACAACCTGCGCGACATCGACGCCGACCGGCGGGCCGGCAAGCTCACGCTCGCGGCTCGGCGTGGGCGCACCTTCGCGATGCAGGAGTACGACACGCTGCTGGTGTTCGCCTACGCTATGCCGGTGGGGCTGGTGCTCGCGGGTGATGTCTCCATCGCCGTCCTGCTGCCGCTCGCCAGCGCACCTCTGGCGCTCGCGCTGCGGCGAGTCGTGCGCGCGCCGGGCGACCCACGCCGCCTCAACCCGGTGCTGCGCGAGACCGCCCGGCTGTCGCTGCTGTACTCGGCCCTGTTCGCCGCGGGCCTTGCCCTGCCGGGGTTGACCTGATGCGGATCACCGTGGTCCGCGTGGACACGCTGCGGATCCCCTTTCGTGAGCCCATCACGGCCGGCCGGCAGCGCTTCGAGCACCGTCGCGCCGGCATCCTGACGCTGGCCACCGACGACGGACAAGCCGGACACGGCGAGTTCACCGCGCCTGAGCCTGCGGACCTGGGCGAGGACGTCTCACCTCGGCTGGTGCAGGTGCTCAAGGGGATCCACCTGGCCGATCCGGTGGCCGTGGAGGGCGCCCTCCGCGACATCGACACGTGGCCCTTCGTGGGGCGCGCCGCCCGCGCGGCGACCGAGTCGGCCCTGGTGGAGCTGCTGGCCCGTGCCTCCGGGCGCTCGGTGGCGTCGTTCCTGGGGCCGGCTCCCGCGGCCGAGGTCGCCGTCAACGCGCTGTTGGGTGTGGGCTCGCCCGGGGAGACCGCGGCACGGGCAGCCGACCTCGTCGCTGCCGGCTTCCGCTGCTTGAAGCTGAAGGCCGGCGACGAACCGGTGTCTGAGCTGGTGTCGCGCGTGGGTGCCGTGCGCGAGGCGGTGGGCGCCACGGTGGCCCTCCGCGTCGACTTCAACGGCACGCTCGCCGTGAAGGCTGCCGAGGATGCCCTGCAGCGGCTGGCCAGCTTCGAGCTCGAGTACGTCGAACAGCCCATCGCGGTCTCCGCCGGCTGGGAGGCGCTGGCGCATCTGCGCTGGACCGGCGCCGTGCCCATCGCGGCCGACGAGTCCGTGCGCGACGTGGGCGCCGCGCGAGCCCTGCTCGACGCCGCCGCCGTGGATGCGCTGGTCGTCAAGCCGGCACGGGTGGGCGGGCTGCGACAGGCGAGCGCCATCATCGACCTGGCCACGGCAGCGGCGGTGCCGGTGACGGTCTCGACGCTCTTCGAGACGGGCGTCGGCCTGGCCGGCGCGCTGCATCTCGCCGCCATCGCACCCGGGCCGCAGGCCCACGGCCTTGCCACGGCCGAGCTGCTGGAGTCCGACCTGCTGGCACAGCCGCTGGCTCTCGCCGGTGGCCGCATGAGGCTGCCGGATGGTCCAGGTCTGGGGATCGTGCTCGATGCCGGCGCCATCGAGCGCTACCGCGCCGCATGAGCCGCTTCGCCGCATGAGCCGCTTCGCACCCGATGCCCTGGTCATGCGGGCCGCGCGACGCCCACACGAGCCGGCGATCCGCAGCACGCGCGTCAGCTGGTCGCGCCGGCAGCTGCTGGATGCGGTCGATCACCTCGCGCGCGGGCTGGCAAGCGAGGGCGTGGGGGCCGGGGATCGCGTGGCCGCCTTGCTGGCCGACGATGTCGCTGCCGTCGTGCTCCTCGAGGCGGTCCGTCGCCTGGGCGGGGTGCTGGTGCCGCTCAACCGGCGTGCCGCGGCGACCGAGCTGCGCCAGCAGCTCGAGCGGGTCGGGGCGTGCCTGCTGGTGCACGATGAGGAGCGCTCTGGCCTGGCCGATGCGAGTGCGCCCGCGGACCTCCGCCGCCTGGGCGTGGAAGCGCTGCTGGCCGCTGCGCCCATGGCTGACATCCCTGCCCTGCGCGACGAGATCGACCTGGATGCACCGGCTGCCATCGTCTTCACCTCCGGCACGAGCGGCCGCCCCAAGGCGGCGGTGCTGACGCATGGCAATCTCGCCGCCAGCGCCCACGCCTGGTCGGCGCTGCTGCGGCCCCGCACGACCGACCGCTGGCTGGCCTGTCTGCCGCTGTACCACGTTGCCGGCTTGGCGGTCGTCACGCGTGCTCTGCGCTGGGGCGTCGAGCTGGAGATCCACGCCGGCTTCGAGCCGGAGGCGGTGAGCCGCGCACTCGATGCCGGGGTGAGCCACGTCTCGCTGGTAGCGGTACAGCTGGCGGCGTTGCTGGCCGCTACCACCGGTCGCCCGGCGCCTGCCTCACTGCGCGCCCTGCTGCTCGGTGGCGGGCCCATCCCGGCCGACCTGCTCGAGCGCGCTCGGGCGCGCGGCTACCCGGTGCTGACGACATACGGCATGACCGAGACCGGCTCCGGTATCGCGGTCGGCGGTGCAGACGCGGCCACGCAGCTCCGCCGCACCGCGGCTCGCGCGCTGCCCGGTGTCCGCCTGCGCATCGAGCCGGATGGCTCCGCCGACGGGAGCGGCGAGATCCTCGTGCGTGGCGAGATGGTGTTCGCCGGCTACGCCGACGATGCGGTCGCCAGCGCCGAGAAGCTGCGCGACGGCTGGCTGCACACCGGGGACGTGGGCACGCTCGACGCGGCCGGGCTCCTGCGGGTCACCGGCCGCCGCGACGAGCTCATCATCTCCGGAGGCGAGAACGTCGCTCCGGCAGCGGTCGAGGCGGTGCTCATGACCCATCCGGCCGTGGCCGATGCGGCGGTCGCGGGCATCCCCGATGCGCGCTGGGGCGCGGTTCCGGCGGCTGCGGTCGTGCTGCGCCAGGGGATGGCGGTGTCCGATGACGAGCTGCGCAGTCACTGCCGCGCCCACCTGGCGAGCTTCGAGGTGCCGGTGCGCATCCTGCGTCTCGATACCCTGCCACGCAACGACGCGGGCAAGATCGTGCGTGCCGGCCTGCGCGAGCTGCTGGCATGAAGGCCGCGCCCGCCATCCACTACCAGCGCGAGGGTGCCGGCCCGCCGTTGCTGCTGCTCCACGCCACGCTATCGTCATCGCGGCAGCTGCGCTCACTCGCATCAGCGCTCGCACGGTGCTTCACGGTCGTGAGCGTCGATCGGCGCGGCAGTGGCGAGAGCGCGATCGATGCCCCGGCCGCACCCATCGACGTGGCCACGCACCTCGACGACCTGGTCGCCATCGCCCGCGCCGAGGCCCTCGGTCCCGCCGTCGTGGTCGGCCACAGCTACGGCGGGTGCGTCGCCCTCGAGCTGGCGGCGCGGCAACCCGAGCGCGTCGCGGCGGTCTTCGCCTACGAGCCGCCGTATGGGCCGCTGGCGCCGCCGGCGGCACAGGTTCACATGGCGCAGGTGGCAGGCCGCACGCTCGCTGCTGCCGCGGGCGGCGAGCTGGCCGCGGCAGCGCTCGCGTTCATGGAAGGCGTCTCGGGCGCGGCAGCCGTGGCCTCGCTGAGCCCCGCCGCCCGCGCCCGTATCGGCCGCGCCGGGCAAGGGGCCGTCGCGGACGCGACGCTGCTGGGCATGCGACCTGACGGCCTCGGCGCGATCGAGTGTCCCACCCGCATCTCCACCGGCCTGGCCAGCGAGCGGCTCTACGCCGACATCGCGGAGGCCCTGGCCGCCCGCATCCCGGCCGCCAGCCATCAACGCCTCGACGGACTCGACCACCTTGCGCCGATCCTCCAGCCGGAGGCCATCGCCGCCGCCATCGGATCGTTCGTCGCTGAGGTTGGGCTGCGATGAGCCAGGGCAACAGCGCACCGCCCGGGCGGGTGGAGGAGATGTTCGATCGCATCTCGGGCGTCTACGACGGCATGAACCTCGCCATCAGCGGCTTCCAGGAGCCACGCTGGCGGCGCGAGCTCGTCCGTGCCAGCGGCATCGGACCGGGTGGCCGCGCGCTCGACGTCGCCTGCGGCACGGGCAAGGTCACCACCGACCTGTACCGGGCAGCCCAGCCGGGAGGATCTGCCCTGGGGATCGACTTCTCGGCCGGCATGATCGGCATCGCCCGTGAGCGCAACCCCGCGGACGCCGACGGCCTCGTGTTCCAGCAGGGCGACGCCCTTGCCCTGCCCGTCGAGGACGACGCGTTCGACGCGGCCACCATCGCCTTCGGCATGCGCAATCTCGCCGACTACCGCAAGGGTTTTGCCGAGATGGCGCGCGCGGTGCGACCGGGCGGTCGCGTGGCCTGCCTGGAGATCACCCGGCCGAGCAGTCGCCTCGGCAGGCTCATCGCGGGCTGGTTCGACAACATCGTGCCGGTCATCGGCCGGCTAGTCGGCCAGGGTGCCGCCTACGCCTACCTCGTGCAGTCGACCAGGGAGTACCCGCGACCCGAGCGCATCGCCCAGATCATGCGTCACGCCGGCCTCGTGGACGTCCACTGGCGGGGCATGTCCGGCGGCATCGTGGTGCTTCACGTGGGCACCGTGCCGGCGGCCGCGAAGGCCCTGGCGGGTCAGCCGGCTGGATCGCGCGGTGTCCGCTCGGGCGCGACCTCGACGCGCAGTGCGGCCAGCTCGTCCGACAGTCGCTCCGCCAGCGCCTCGGTCACCGCGTCGACCTCCCCGGACAGCAGGTTCTGCAGTTCGCAGGGATCGCCCGGCGCGCCCTCGCTCCACTCGTAGCAGAGCCCGCCGCTGATGTCGTACAGCTCGCGGAAGCCGTCACGGTTCTCGATGTAGTGCCAGCGCCCGTCGGGATGGTCGGCAGTGGTGCGGATGGATGACCAGACCGGCCGGTCGCCGCCCGACGGGATGGTGTGAAGCACCGACTCGCGCAGGGAGGGCAGCGTGTCATCGGTCAGCAGCGCGGCGAAGCTGAGCCCATCGGGCGCCGCCTGGCCGTTGGGGTAGGGGCCCATGGCACAGCCGGCCAGGTCGCAGATGGTGGGTGCCACGTCGATCATCGAGAGGGTGGTCCCCTCGTCGCGTGGCTCCACCCCGCGTCCAGCTGGCCAGGCAGCATAGGCGGGCACAGCCGTGGCATAGGGTGAGACCTTGGCCACTCTCCGATGCTCGCCCCAGGTCATGCCGTTGTCGGCGATGAACATGAAGACCGTCCCATCGAGCCGGCCCTCCGCCTCGAGCGCATCGCCGACGCGCCCGATGAGCTCATCCACTGCCAGTAACGACTCGCAGTGGGCGGTCAGATCGAAGCCCTCGTCGTCGAGCCGCTCAAGCCGGCGGATGTAGTCGGGCTTGTCCGAGACGTCGGCCTCGTCGTAGCTGGGTGGCGACCACGGCTCGATACCGGCACAGCGAGGGTCGCCGGCGTGTCGCGGCGCGGGCAGGTTCGGCTCATGCGGTGTGTACGGCGCGATGATGGCGAACAAGGGCTCGTCCGCGGGTGCCTCACGGATGCGCTTGACGGCGATGTCGGCGATGACATCGGTGGAGTAGTCGTCGGCCTCGGTCCGATACTGGCTGATGTCACCGTCGCGATCGCGCATCTGGTAGTAGAAGTACTTGCCCTGGTTGGAGTTGATGACGTCGAACGCGGACCACCCCGGCGGGTCGTAGCGCTCGGGACTGAAGCCGCGGTAGCCGTTGAGGTACTTGCCCACGTAGCTGGTGTGGTAGCCGGCATCCTGGAGCGCGGTGGCGATGGTGACCGAGGCGTCCAGCTGCTGGCCGTCGTTGCTGTTGGCGCCGCTGTTGTGGGCATGCTGGCCGGTCAGCAGGTTGGCGCGGGAAGGCCCGCACAGCGGGACCTCGGCATGGAAGTCGGTGAAGCGGATGCCACGTGAGACGACGAGCTCGTCCAGGTTGGGCATGTACGGCGCCGACCACAGCCGACCGTCATGCGGATTGGCATCGTCGAGCATGACCATGACGATGTCCGGCCGTGGCGCTTCAGCCGACCCCGGATCGTCCGCCGCGACGACCGCTACCGCCGTCAGCGCGCTGATGATCGAAGCCAGCGCCAGCGGGCCTGCGCAGCGGGTGGATCGGTTCACGCGGGCAAGAGTAGCGCCTGCACGGCGATGCCCCTGGCGAGCGGCTTCGGAGGCTCCTCGCGACTGCCTGTCGAAGGGCCCTGCGTACCCCCTCCGCGGTCGGATTCGGGCTACCATCCGAGCGTGTCCACCGCAGCCGTGTCCTCGCTTATCCATGCCCGCGGGCTGACCAAGCGCTTCGGCGACTTCGTCGCCGTCGATGCCATCGATTTCGACGTCCAGCCCGGCCAGGCCTTCGGCTTCCTGGGCCCCAACGGCGCCGGCAAGACCAGCACCATGCGCATGGTCGCCTGCATCTCGCCGGTGACCGAGGGCAGGCTGCAGGTCCTGGGCAAGGACCCGGCCACCGAGGGGTCGGCCATCCGTAGTCGCCTCGGCGTCGTGCCACAGGCGGACACGCTGGACATGGAGCTGACCGTCCGCGAGAACCTGATCATCTACGGCCGCTACTTCGACCTGCCGTACGCCGAGTGCCGTCGACGCGCGGACGAGCTGCTCGACTTCGTGCAGCTTACCGAGAAGGCCGGCTCCCAGGTCGAGCCCCTGTCCGGCGGCATGAAACGCCGTTTGACCATCGCGCGCGCCCTCATCAACGAGCCGCAGCTGCTGCTGCTCGACGAGCCCACCACCGGCCTGGACCCGCAGGCGCGCCACCTTGTCTGGGAGCGCCTCTACCGGCTCAAGCGACAAGGTGTCACGCTCATCCTCACCACCCACTACATGGACGAGGCCGAGCAACTGTGCGATCGCCTGGTGGTGATGGACAAGGCGCGCATCGTGGCTGAGGGAGCGCCGCAGGAGCTGATCGAGCAGTACAGCAGCCGCGAGGTGCTCGAGCTGCGCTTCGGGGATGGTGCACGGCCTGAGCTCGACGGGCGGTTCGAGGGCCTCGTCGAGCGCGTGGAGCAGCTGCCCGACCGCATGCTCCTCTACACCGATGATGGCGAGGCCGCCGCAGCGGCGCTGCATGCCGGCGGCATCCGACCCGTCAGCCAGCTCGTCCGTCGCTCATCACTGGAGGACGTCTTCCTGCGCCTCACCGGACGGAGGCTCATCGAGTGAACGTGCGCTCCGCGCTGCGAGGGGTGCTGCGGGTCGTGGAGCACCATGCATTCGTCTACCGCCGCACCTGGCACGGCACGGTCTTCTCCACCTTCCTCAACCCCGTGCTCTATCTCGCCGCGCTGGGCGTAGGGTTGGGCGCCTTCGTGGACCAGGCCAACCCCGGCGGTGTCGAAGGTGTCTCGTACGTGGTGTTCCTGGCGCCGGGCATCCTGGTGGCAACGGCCATGAACACCGCCACGGGCGAGTCGACCTACCCGGTCATGGCCGGCATCCGCTGGCTTAAGACGTACGTGGCCATGATCCTCTCGCCGCTGGACGCGCGCCATGTGGCCACCGGCCAGCTGGTGTGGGTAGGCCTGCGGCTGGTGGTCGGAGCGGCCGTGTTCCTGGCCGTGATGGTGGCCTTCGAGGCGACCGATGTCCCGCATGCGCTGGCCATGCTGCCGGTGGCGGTGTTGACGGGCCTCGCGTTCGCGGCGCCCATCCAGGCCTTCTCCGCGGCGCAGACGAACGACGCCCCCTTCGCCACGCTCTTCCGCTTCGTCATCATGCCCATGTTCATCTTCAGCGGCACCTTCTTCCCCATCAGCCAGCTGCCCGAGGTGCTGCAGCTGGTGGCGGTGCTGACGCCGCTGTGGCACGGCGTGTCGCTGGCCCGCGCCATCGCGCTCGATGCGCTCGACCCGGCCGTCGCGCTCATCAACGTCGGCTATCTCCTCGCCTTCATGGTCGCCGGCCTGCTGGCCTCGTACGTGACCTTCGGCCGACGGCTGTCGGAGTAGTGGCGTGATCATCACCACCCGCTTCTTTCCCACCCGGCCGCTGGGCAGCTCGCGGGCGCACAAGGTGCTCGAGCGCGACGTGCTCGTCTACCGGCGCAACTGGACCATCATCGTCACTGGCTTCTTCGAGCCCATCTTCTACCTGCTGGGGATCGGCTTCGGCCTGGGCACACTCGTGGGTGACGTGGGCGACATCCCCTACGCTGCCTTCGTCGCGCCGGGCCTGATGGCGACCGCGGCCATGAACGGCGCACTCTTCGAGGCGACCTTCAACCTCTTCTTCAAGCTCAAGTACGCCAAGACCTTCGACGCCATCCTGGCGACGCCGCTGGGCCCCTCCGACATCGCCATCGGCGAGGTCAGCTGGGCCCTCACGCGCGGGCTGCTCTACGCCATCGCCTTCCTGCTGGTCATGCTGGTGCTGGGCCTGGTCCTCTCACCGCTGGGCATCCTGATGATCCCGGGCGCGCTGCTCATCGGGTTGGCAGCGGCATCGGTGGGCATGGCTGCCACCACCTACATGCGCAAGTGGCAGGACTTCGATGTCGTCACCGTGGTGACCATGCCGATGTTCCTCTTCAGCGGCACGTTCTTTCCCATCTCCGTCTACCCCGACTGGCTGGAGACGCTGGTGGAGCTCACGCCGCTGTACCGCGGCGTGCACATGCTGCGCAGCTTCTCCACCGGTGAGGTGGGGCCGATGGTGCTGCTGGACATCGCCTACCTCGCGATCATGGGCCTGATCGGCGTGGCCATCACGGCCCGTCGCCTGCGTGGCCTGCTGCTGAAGTAGGGCACCGGGAAGCGCTGGCGCCTGCCGGTGAGGATGGGTGGCCCGCGCCGAGCTGCCGAGCCGGCGCGGGCCGATGGTCCTGCCCGGACCTCCCGCCAGAGACTCAGTCCTCTAGCGAGGCTTGTAGTGAAGGTGGAAGGCGTATCCAACCCAGCTCGGAGGCGGCCTCCCACTTGGTGGTCACTCCGAGCTTCTGGAAGGTCTTGGTCAAGTGCTTCTTGAAGGTCGAAGTGCTGATACCCAGGCGATACGCTCCCTCGTCAGCGCCGACGCTCAGGGCGAGGGCCAGGCACTGCAGCGCTCGCGTCGAGAGCCACGCCTCATTGCCGTCACCCGTGACCCAGCGAGCCATCGGATACGGCTTGCTCGCGGCATCGTCCCAGTTGAACAGGAAGTGCTCGGTACCGTATCCAAGGTCAACGGGGCGCAGTGCATGCGCGGCCACGTAGCGCTCGGCTGTCATTCGACCGGCTTCGCCGGCACTGCCGCCTGGCTGCCGGCCCCGATCCAGCGGCGCTCTCGTCGCGGACGCGATCCGGGTCGACGGTATGCCTCGCGATGACGGCTCGGCTGCAGGGGGGCGGTCCTGGTCTTGCATGCCGATGTCCGGGCGCTCACCGGCCGGTGTGGCAGCAGTCGTTGCAGCCGATACCGAGGCACGCTGGGCAGTTGCCGAGCGCCTGCTGCCGAGTTCGAAGCTGGCTGCCTCGCCCTTCCCCGACAGTCGGCGCGAGCGACACCGGTCGTCGCAGGCCGGCGTTGGCTCGGCCCCCTGCCGGCACACCCGGTCGGTCGACCTCGCGCGGCCACGTTGCCTGTGCGGGCAGTACCAGGTTGAGCATGATCCACGACCGAAACGTGGGATACCGCATCGAAGCGACTCCGTGTGTCACTGATGTCCCATCAGCACCTCCTGCTTGGATACGTACCGATGTATACGTAGTACGTACGGAATCTAGGTAATGAGTACGTACGTGTCAAGGGGCGCGAAGTCACGATCAACAGGGCCGTCTCGCCGATGCCCGCAGGCCCCAGTCGATGCGGGTGACCCCACCGAAGCGGGCGTAGGCGGCAAGGGCATCGTGCATCGCCGGCACGAACGCCTCCTCCCGCTGCGGCACGAAGCCCTCCTGCCACCAGGTGCCCAGGATGCGGATGCAGCGGCCGGCGCGATCGATGCGCGGCTCGATGCGGCCCACCAGCCGGTCGCCCCAGAGAAGCGGCAGCACGTAGTAGCCCCAGCGCCGCTTGTGCTCGGGCACGTAGACCTCCCAGACGTAGTCGAAGTCGAAGAGGCTGCGCAGCAACTGTCGGTCCCACACCAGTGGGTCGAGCGGCGCCAGGAAGGCGACGCTCGGCTGCGCCAGCGGCTCACCGCGCGCCACCGCCCGCTCCGCAGCGCGCAGTGCCGGGATCTCGGCAGCGAGCACGAAGCGCGTGCCACGCACGGCCTCCACCGACACCGGCACCAGCTCGCCCGCAGCGACCAGCTCGGCGCGCAGCTCCGTGCGCGTGATGGTGCCGGGCGCATCGGTCTTTCGCAGCCGGGCGGGTCCGATGCCGTACCACAGCTCCGACTGGCCACCCTCGCCCAGCAGGCCGTGAGCACGGTAGCGCGACAAGAGCCGGTGGCGCCGCTGCTCGCGGTCGGGGCGCTCCTCGGCCAGCAGGGATGCCGGATAGAGGCGCTCGATGAGGTCGTAGTAGCGGCGGTTGCCCTCGCGGCGAGCCAGCCCGATGACACCGGCCTCGGCGAGCGCCTCGAGCGTGGCGCGTACCTCGCCCGTCGGTCCCCAGTACCAGTCGATGGCGGCCCTGCGCTCGAAGTCAAGGCTGCACAGCGGACCTTCCTCGCGGATGCGCCCCAGGACCAGCTCGACGGTCTGCGCGTGCCGTACGAAGGCAGCGTCGGCGTGACGGTCACGGTACTCGTCCCACGTGTGCCGGTGCCACGGCAGCTCGCTCGTGGGCAGCAGCGAGAGCCCCTTGTTGTAGGCCTCGAACAGCTCGCGTCGCTGATAGAGCAGCTCGCTCGTCCAGGCCGGGTCGTAGTCGCGGACCCGCGCGTGCAGCACCAGGTCGTGGTTTCGCCCGGCGACCGCGAGCGGGTCGAACTGGATGGAGCCCAGGCGTTCGAACACCGCTCGTACGCCCTCCAGACCGGCGAGTTGCGAGCGTGCCGGCGCAAGCTGGTGGCGCGACACGAGGAAGCGACGCGCGGAAGCGGCGGAGACGGCGATGGGCTGGGTGGGCTGCAGGGGCTGCATGGGCGGCCGAGCATACGCGGCCTCGACGGCCATGACAGGGCCGATGGGCGGACCTTGCATATACTCCGGCACGAATGGTCACGACCCGCGACTACTACGAGATCCTGGGGCTTGAGCGTGGCGCCAGCGACGAAGAGATCAAGCGCTCGTTCCGCAAGCTGGCCCAGCAATGGCATCCGGACGTCAACACCGATGCCGAGGCTGACGCGCGCTTCAAGGAGATCAACGAGGCCTACCAGGTGCTCGGCGATCCGGGGCGCCGGCAGCAGTACGACATGTTCGGCCGGGCGGGTGTGGGCGGGAGCGGCGCCGAGGGCTACGGCTCCTTCGGCGGCTTCCAGGGCTTCGGTGACATCTTCGACGCCTTCTTCGGCGGCGCGGCCGCGGGTGGTGCGACACGCCGCGCTCGGCGTCCGGCCGGTGCGGACCTGCGCTACGACCTCCAGCTGACCTTCGACGAGGCCATCCACGGCGCTGAGAAGGAGCTCAGCTTCACCTCGCTCGACACTTGCCAGACCTGCGACGGGAGCGGCGCCGAGGAGGGTTCCCAGCCCGTGACCTGCCCGCGCTGCGATGGCAGCGGCGAGGTGCGGGAGGTGCGCAACACGCTGCTCGGCCAGATGGTCAACGTGACACCCTGCGGGCGCTGTCGCGGCACGGGACAGGTGGTGGAGAAGCCCTGCCCCACCTGTCATGGGGATGGCCGCTCAGAGCGCAAGCGCACGCTGCGCGTGACCATCCCCGCCGGCATCGACGACGGCCACCAGGTCCGCCTGACCGGCGAAGGCGAGGCAGCGCCGCGCGGCGGGACCCCGGGCAACCTCTACGTCGTCACGCATGTCGAGGAGCACCCCGTCCTGAAGCGCGACGGCACCGAGCTGTACCAGGCGCTGAAGCTGTCGCTGACGCAGGCAGCGCTGGGAGCGGAGGTCCCCATCCTCACGCCCGATGGCGAGGAGATGCTGGAGATCAAGCCAGGCACACAGCCAGGGACCGAGATCCGCCGGCGCGGCAAGGGTGTGCCCAATCTGCGTCGACCCGGCACCCGGGGCGACCTCCACGTGCTCATCGACATCGAGGTGCCGACCCGTCTGACCGACCGCCAGCGCGAGCTGCTCGAGGAGCTGGCCGCCGAGTCGGGTGAGGTCATCCTCGATGGCGACAGGCCGCCCGCCGAGGGGCCACGGACGGGGCGAGGCAAGCGGTCGCTGGGCGACCGCATCAAGGACGCCATCAGCTGAGCGATCACCCGACGATGCCGCCGCCTGGCGCCGACGAGGGCACCTCGGCGGCCGGCACGTGGTTGGAGCTGAGCGTGCAGGCGGACGCCGAGGCGGTCGAGGCAGTGAGCGACATCCTCTCGCGCGATGCCGGCGGCAGCGTCTCGGTCGAGCAGCCCTTCGCTACCGAACAGGAGGGCCTGGCCGCCGTCCCCATCGAGGGCGCACCCGTGACCATCCGCGCGTACCTGCCGGCGATCGACCGCGCTGCCGCTGAGGCAGCCATCGCCTCCGCCCGCGAACGCCTCGGCCATCTCACCGCCTTCGGTCTTCGACCCATCGGCGACCTGGCCGTGCGCGAGGTGCACGAGGAGGACTGGGCTGCCGCCTGGAAGGATCACTTCCCGGTCATGCGCCTCGGGCGGCGGATCGTCATCAAGCCCACCTGGCGCGACTACGACCGCGCGCCCGACGATGTCGTCATCGCGCTCGACCCGGGGATGGCCTTCGGCACGGGCCTGCATCCCAGCACGCGCCTGTGCCTGGTCGGCCTGGAGCACTGGGCCGCCACCGGCCTCGTCGCCGGTGCCCGGGTGCTGGACGTCGGCTCCGGCTCGGGCATCCTCGCCGTCGGTGCCGCCCTCCTCGGCGCCGGGCAGGTGCGCGCCGTGGACACCGATCCCATCGCCGTGGCCGCCACGCTCGACAACGCCGCCGGCAACGGCGTCAGCATCAGCGCCACGCGGGGCAGCCTGCCCGTCGAAGGCGGCCCCTTCGACCTCGTCTTCGCCAACCTCGTGGCCGGCCTGCTGGTGGGACTGGCAGCGGACCTGGCCGCCAGCGTGCGGCCCGGCGACGGCACACCCGCTAGCGGCGGACGGCTGCTGGCCGCGGGCATCTTCGTCGACCGTGAGCCGGAGGTCCGCCGTGCCGTTGCCGCCGCCGGCCTGCGCCTGGTCCGGCGCGAGCAGGAGGGTGACTGGGTCGCCCTCGACCTCGAGCGTCCCGGTCGGTGATCGGTGGCGAGTTCTTCCCGCTCCTGCTGACCGCGCACGTGACGCTGGCCATCTCGCTCTTCGTGCCGAGCTTCCTGCTGCCGTTCACCATGCGTACCCGCGGCACCGACGGGGAGCCGGTCGTGGGTGCCCGGTCCGGTCGGTTCATGCGCTCGCTGGTGTGGCTGGAGGCCCACGGCACCGTCATCATCGGTGCCGGCGTGGCCGTCACCGGCATCGGCATGCTGCTGATCCTGGGCGCTGCCTTCCTGCAGCAGCCGTGGCTGCTGCTGGCGCTATCGATCTACGCCACCATCCTGCTGCTGTCGTTCTTCGTGCAACGACCCGGTGTGCGCCGGCTGCTGGGCCTCAAGGAGGCCGCCAGCGCCGAGGAGAAGGAGCGCTGGCGGGTGCGCGCGCGTCGGCAGCGCTACATCAGCTACGGCATGGCCGCTGCCATCGGCACCATCGGTTGGCTCATGATGAGCAAGCCCACGTTCTAGGCCAGCGAAGGGAGTAGCCGAAGTGATGGACGAGACCTGCCTGTTCTGCAAGATCATCGCGGGCGAGATCCCGTCGGACGTCGTCCATGACGACGATATGGTGTTCGCCTTCAACGACATCAACCCCGTCGCTCCCGTCCACCAGCTCATCCTGCCGCGCCGACACGTCGAGTCGGCAGCCGAGCTGGTCGAAGCCGATGGCGCGATACTG
>DATHSE010000266.1:0-6884 GCA_035464455.1 Anaerolineae bacterium
GATGCCGAGCTTCGGGCTTGAGCGTGTAGTAGTCGCCCCGGAACGGCACGATGCGCGGTGAGTCCTGATCGCCGGTGTCGGTCATGGCCGCAACGCGGTCCGCCTGCAGCCCGGCGCAGGCGATCACTCGCCGAGCCACCAGGTCGCCGCGGGACGTGCCCACGACCAGCTCGTCTCCGCGCTGCACCATGGACTCGGCGGCTCGCAGGGTCTGGATGACCGCCCCACGCCCGACGATGTCACGGGCGAAAGCACGGGCAACGGCCCCGAAGTCAACGACGCCGGTGCCGGGGCTCCACAGTCCCCGGATGCCGACTGCATGGGGCTCCAGCTCGCGGATACGCTGGGGGCCTACCTCCTCGAGCCCGGGCACGTCGTTGGCGATGGCGCGCTCCCGGAGTGCCTCGATACGTGGCAGCTCAGACTCGCGGGTCGCGATGACCAGCTTCCCGCAACGCTCGAGGGGCAAGGCGTGTGCCTCGCAGTACGCCTCCAGGTCCGCCTTGCCTTCGCGGCACAGGCGGGCCTTGAGTGAACCCGGTCGATAGTAGAGGCCGGCGTGCAGGACGCCACTGTTATGACCGGTCTGATGGTAGGCGACGCTGGCTTCCTTCTCGAGCACGACGACGGCGAGGTCGGGCTTGCGCTCCAGCAGTCGAAGCGCCGTCGCGAGCCCTACGATGCCGGCGCCGATGATGGCCACGTCGGCACGTCTGCTGACGGGCGCACTCACCAGCTGCGTCCGTGCCGGGCGAGCGTGGAGTCACCCTGATGAGAGACACGCGGTGACGGCACGGTCGTGTGACGGGCGCTGGCCCGGCTGCGTCAGCGGCTGCTGCTGAAGATCCGCAGCATGAAGAGGAACAGGTTGATGAAGTCGAGGTACAGCGCCAGCGCGCCCAGCACGGTAGCGGAGTCCTTGTTGATGTTGGGCATCGTGCCGTTCTTGAGGCGCTGGACGTCCCAGGCGGTGATCCCGGTGAAGAGCAGCACGCCGACGACGCCGATGAGCAGGTTGGCCATCGAGTTGCCGGGGAACAGGAAGAGCTGGATGACCATGACCACGATGAGCCCGATGAGGCCCATGAAGAGGATGCCGCGAAGGCTGGTCAGGTCGCGCTTGGTCACGACGCCGTAGACCGCGGCGCCACCGAAGACCGCGGCGGCGCCGGCAAAGGCAGACACCACACCGGAGACGCCGATGGTCGGCAGGTAGGCGAGCACGATGACGCCGAGGACGAGGCCCATCATCAGCGCGTAGACGAAGAACAGCGCCAGGGCCACGGCCGAGGAGATGCGGGTGATGGCGAAGTTGATCACCATCACCAGGCCGAACTGGCCGATGATGAGGAAGAGCAGCCAGTCCGTCACGGAGGCCTGGAGTGCCTCGCTGTTCATCACGAACCAGGCGGATACCGCAGAGAGCAGCACGCCCACGAACATCCACACGAAGCTGCCGGTGAGGAAGCCCTCGCGTGGAGCGCTGGCGACGATGACGCCATCCCGGGTCAGGGTGTTGGGGGTGACGGTCCCGCCCTGGTTGGACACCTGGCCGGGTGCCTGCGTGCGGTTGTAGGGGTCGTTGTCGCGGGATTGCACGGTGGTGGGTTCCTTTCGAGTGCGCCCACGAGCGGGCGGATCGATGCTCAAGTCTAGCGGGCGCCGCTCCAGGCAGGCTAGGTGCGTACGGTGATGGTGCCACCCCTGCCGGCCTGCTCGGCCTGCCGGGCTAACACCCACAGCAGGTCGGCGAGACGATTCAGATAGGGCATCAGCCAGGCCCCGGGCACGAGGCGGTCGTGGTCGAGTGCGATCACGCGTCGCTCGGCACGTCGGACCACGGTACGGCTCACCTCGAGTGCCGCGGACAGGCGGTCAGCGCCGGGCACGACGAACTCCCGCGGCATCTCCATGCGCGACTCGGCATCGCGGAGCAGCTCCTCCAGCTCGATGAGCATGGGCTCGTCGACCCGCGTCTGGCCGTCCTGTAGCCGGTCCCAGGCGTCGGGATTGGTGGCCAGCTCGGAGCCTGCCACGAAGAGGTCGCGCTGCAGCTTGAGCAGCGTGCGATCGAGCCCGGCGATCTGAGCCGGAAGCGACCCGGCCGCAGCCAGCTCGCCGAGCTCCGCGCGCGCCAGGCCCAGGCAGGCCACGGCCTCGTCGATGGTGCCGTAGGCCTCGGCGCGGGCGTCGTCCTTGGCGATGCGGCCGCCGTAGAGCAGCCCGGTCGTGCCGTCATCACCCTTGCCCGTGGCGACGGCACTGCCGGCGATGGCCTCGCGGCGCCCACGAGCCTCGGCTGCACTCATGCGCTGGGGTCCGCGGGCGGTCCTACCACGTCAAGCCGGCGTCGCGCGGATCCCAGCGTTCGGCCAGCAGGGTGACCTTGACCTCGTGACCCTCGGCTTCCTCGGCCGCCTCCTTGACCTGCTGGATCATGGAGCCGGCGTAGGGGCAGAAGGGAGTGGTCAGGATCATCTTGATCTCGCTCTCCTCGTCACCCAGGATGACCTGCCTGATGAGCGCGAGCTCGACCACGTTCATGCCGATCTCCGGATCGACGACCGATCGTAGGGCATCGAGGACGGCAAGCTCGCGCGAGCGCCGGACGGGATCGACCGCCGACGCCGTCTCTGACGACGTGATGGTGGGGCCTACTGAATCGTTGGTGATGGTCGGGTCGGACATGGTCGCGCCATGCTACACCGAGGCAGCCAGACGCCCGATGACAGCAGCATTGCGACCGGCCGGTCAGGCCCCCGCAGCCTCGCGCAGGTGCTCGGGCAACGTCTCGGCCTCGTCGCGCGCGAAGCCCGGGCCACGCAGCGAGCCGTCGGCCTCGAAGAACGCCGCGTAGCGATGGCGGTTCTCGCGCGCGTAACGGAAGGCCTCGGCGATGCCGACAGACCTGAGCTCGGGATGCTGCGCCAGCATCTCAGCCGGCGTGAGGCCGTGGCTGCGCATCTCCAGGAGGTTGCGCACGGTCGGGCGGGTGCCGTAGCAGAACGGCTCACCGTTCATCACCAACGGGTCGGACTTGACCCACTTGATGGTCATGATCAGACGACCGTGTCGTCGCCGAGCCCGGCGCCCTTCCATACGAAGCGGACGGCGCTGTTGCCCTCGTGGTCACCGGGCAGGCGCCGGTGGCGACGCATGCGCTCGACCCACGCAGCCATGGGCTTCCGGATGGCCGGCGCCTCAGCCGACGAGCCCAGGGCAACGGCCGCCTCTTCCAAACCGCGCAGCAGTGTCGTCACATCGTTCATGCGCACGCCACGGCGCCGGTAGATCGGCACCAGCGTCTCACCGTAGATGACGACGAAGCGCTGCTCGCCGGTCGCGATCGCACGCGCCAGCTGCTCGACGTGCTGCTGGTAGTCGCGCAAGAACCTGCGCAGCATCAGCTCGTCGTAGCGCTCGCCCAGCGTGCCGTCGATGCGCAGGGCCGCATCGAGGGCGAGTGCGGGCAGGCGTGGATCGGCGCGCAGGCGGGCAGCCACGGCGGGATGGCCGGCGGTAGCGTCGGCGGGCGGCAGCCCGGTCGCGGGATGTGACATCAGCGAGCATCAGTCTAGCGACCTCGCCTGACGCTGCAGGACTACAGTTGGCGCATGACCGCTCCGGGAGATCGTCGTCCTGCCAGCGCCGGTACGCCACCGCCACACCCATCCGGGCGGGCACGGCGCGCGCCTCCCTCCCGGCCGGTCGCGCTCCTCGAGGCCCTGCTGGCGGCGTCGCTGGCAGCCTTGGCATGGGCCTTGCTGAAGGGCGTCTTCGAGCTCGGCCCGGGCTTGCTGGGTGTCGCCGTCGTGGGTGGCTGGTCCATCGGCGCGCTGCTGTGGCAGGTCCGTGCCACGCCCTGGCTGGCTGCCGCCTTCGGCACGCTGGCCTGGCTCGGCGGGCTGGCCCTGACCTGGCTGCTGGCGCTGGCCATGCTGCCCGCTTCGTCGCGCAGCTTCATCGAGCGCGTGCAGGGCACGCCCTTCCTCGACTGGCTCTTGCCCCAGTTCGGCCTGCTCGAGGTCGCCGGCCTGGCGCTGTACCTGCTGGCTGCCCTCTATGGGGCACGCACGCGGCGCTAGCGATCGCGCTCGCGATGGCGCGCTGGGGTCTGGCCCAGGAATGGCATGCCATCCTGCTCGACGGCCTTGAGGCTCATGCGCAAGGCGGCGGTCTTGGCCGTCGCCACCTCGCGCACGTAGTCCGCTTCCTCGGACGCCGTCATGGCTCGGCCGCGCACGGCGGCAGCCGGGCGGCCCACCATCAGCCACGACAGGTGATAGCGGTCCATGGACCCCCAGGCGACCCGCAGGAGCTCGTCCGAGCCGGCGATCCACGTCCGTAGCGCCACCAACGAGGGGTGCTGGGCCAGGCGCTCGCCTTCGCGGATGAGGGTGCTCACGGCTGCGATGTACTCGTCTCGGGTCACGCGCCCTATCATCGGTCGACATGACCAGCGTTGCCGAACGACCGGACAGGCTCGCCCTTGACCTCGGTCCCGCGGGCGAGGTGGCGGCGGCACATGTCAGGTCAGGCACCATCCCCTGCGCTGCCGTGGGCGTCATCGACGCAGCAGGTCGCAGCGCGTACCGCTTCGTCAGCGGTCCCGCTTGCTCGCCCCGTCATGACAGCGTCTTCTTCCTGGCCTCCGTCACCAAAGCCATCGTGGCCACGGCCGTGATGCGCTACGTGGACGAGGGCCGACTGGATCTTCAGGCTCCGCTGGCTCGCTGCCTGCCCGAGCTCGCCGGCGGCGCGCTGCAAGGCGTGACCGCGTGGCACGTGCTGACGCACACCTCAGGGCTGCCAGACATGCCGGTGGAGTCGCTCCGGCGCGAGCGGCCCAGCTACCGGCGCTCGCTGGACTACGTCCGCGCGAGCGCGCCGTTGGCTGCCCCCGGCAGCAGCTATGCCTACAACTCGGTGGCCTTCATCCTGCTGGCAGAGGTGATGGCCCGACTCAGCGCGACCTCGTTCGCCGAGGCCCTGGCGATGCGGCTGACCGGGCCGCTGAGGATGACCGACACCACCTTCGACGCCCGGTCCCGGCGCGAACGCGTGATCGCGGTCAGCGGCTTCGGCGTGGATAACCGGCTGGTGCAGGAGGTGCTGATGCGCTTCCTTGCCTCGGCCCAGCTCCCCGGTGGCGGCCTGTTCGGCACGCTGCGCGACCTGCTGGTCCTGGCACGCGCGCTGCTGCCGGCCGACCCGGCAGCGCCGGGCCCGCGGGTCCTGTCGCAGGCAGCCATCGACGAGATGACGCGTGACCAGACCGAGGGCATGACCCACGTCTCCGACGATGGCGTCGCGCGCGAGGTGCACCAGGCGCTGGGCTGGCGCAAGCCGCTGCGCCACTGGCCTGGCAGCGCGTCGGCCTTCACGCACGGCGGCATCGCCGGTGGCCGGATCTGGGTGGACCCCGAAGCGGGCTTGGGCATCGTGTTCCTGACGAACCTGTGGCAGGCGCCCATCGAGATCTCGGTCAGCGTGATCGACGCCGTCTACAGCTCGCGCCGCTGAACATGGCCGTCGGCGACGGCAGCCGGCCATCGGCTATCGGCCGTCGATGCCCTCGATGCCCTCAGGGCGCGCCACCCTCCTCGATGGCGAAGCGGCGCAGACGCTCCCCGCAGGCATCGTGGAGACGCTGGGCCTGGCGCACGATCCATGGATCGACGCGGCTGCTGTCCTCGATCGTCAGCTCCGGGCCGGCCGGTCCCTCGAGCAAGACGATGCCGTCGCTGTTGCGGTAGTCCGCCAGCCAGTTGGCCTGCAGCTGCACCACGGTGGCAACCACCACGTCGCGTGAGAAGGACCAATCGAGGTGGTCGGCGTTGAGCTGATCGACGATGTCGCGCAGGCGCACGGGCACACTGCGCGGGATGCGCGCCAGCAAGTGCACCACGCGCAGCTGGCTGAAGGGGTCGGCGGCTTCAGCCACGGTGGGCGGCTGGAGGGTGGCATCGGGCAGTCCGGGGGTCTCGCGCAGCTGCATCGTCAGCCGTCCGATCGCACGTCGGTGGCATCGTCCGCTCCCGAGCCGACCTCGATACGCTCCTCGCCGGTGCCGGCCGGGCCGCGCCGGACCGCGAGGTAGCTGCCATCCGGAGCCTCCGCCAGCAGCGGCAACACGACAGCCACCATGGCCTCCGCGTCCTCGCCCACGAGGCGCAGGGCCAGGTAGCCCCGTTCGAGCGAGTTGGTGTCATGCTCCCCGGCGCCGGCCTCGTCGAGAGTACGCATGATGCGGTTCTCGAGCGCGAACACCCGCTGCTGCTCGCGCATGGACTCGAAGCTCGGATCGTAAAGGCGCAGCCAGATGGTCACGCGGTGCTTGTCAGCATGGGCCTCGAAGGTGGCGTCGGCCGCGCGGCGCCATTCGGCATCGTCGACAGGCCCATCGGCCGCTCCGGGCCCTTCACCGCCGTTCCCGAAGAGGCGCCGCAGGAAGCTCATCCTCGTCGCGCCTCGACGGCGTGCGGCGGGCGCTGCGAGCGCAGGACGTTCATCCCCACCATCGTCCCACGGATGCACGGTCGCCCGCTCGGCGATGGCCCCACGGGGACGGTGATGCGCCATCGATCACGCCATCGAAAGCTCCGATCTTGTCTTGACGACGGCGACGTCGCCGCCATAGGGTCGCACGCATGCTCGCGCCGACGACGGACACCCGCCGCTCCATGTGCATGATGCGCCGGCCCTGTGCCCGGCACCGGAGCGCGCGTCGTCGCTGAACCCTGCAGCAGACACCAGATGAGCGCCCCGGTCGGGAACACGACCGGGGCGCTGTCGTAACCGCAGGAGGCGACGACACCGATCCGGCCGGCCCGACCCGACCTCGTCGGAAAGGACAGTCCATGGCGTGCCAGCAACCCTGATCG
>DATHSE010000267.1:0-3286 GCA_035464455.1 Anaerolineae bacterium
GTCCCTGCACGCTGCCGGGCTGGCGCGGCAGGCCGGCGCGCTCGTCAGCAGCGACCTGTCCTCGACGGGGCCGCTGCTGACGTTTGGCGTGCGCCGGTCGCGCGCCCGCATCGTGGCGCTCCACACGGACGTGCTCTTCGCCAACCGCGCCGAGGCTGCCGCCCTGTTGCGCCAGGCTGGCCGCCGCGCGTGGGCAGGGCTGCTGGCCCACGCCCCGCTGGTGGTGGTGAAGGACGGGGTGTGGGGATGTCGCGTGCTGTGGGACGATGACGGTGCCATCAGGCAGCTGGACGTGGCCGCGCTGCGCGTGGGCACGCGTATCGACACCACGGGCGCCGGCGATGCCTTCGCCGCCGGCTTCCTGTACGCGCTCATCCGTTCGGGTGGACGCGAGGCCACCCGCCACGACCCGGCGCTGCGGCGTGCCGCCATGGCCGGGCATCGCGCAGCCGGCGACGCACTCCGCCGCGGCCGGCCAGAGCTCAAGCTTGGCTAGGCCCGCAGGGCGAGCACGGTTCGCGACCAGCTAGTCTTGCGCTGTGACCGCGAACGAACTGCTGCACGTCCATGCCGAGGTCATCGCCGCCCTCGAGGGTGGCCGAGCCGTGGTGGCGCTCGAATCGACCATCACCACGCACGGGCTGCCGCGGCCGGACAACCTCGCCGCGGCACGGATGGCCGAGGCCGCCGTGCGCGCCAGCGGGGCCGTGCCGGCGACCGTGGCCACCCATGACGGCCGTATCCGCGTGGGGCTTGACGCCGACGAGCTGGCGCAGCTGGCGGAGGCGCGTGACATCCCCAAGGTCTCGCGGCAGAACCTGGCCGGCGTGTTGACCCGGCCCGGCTGGGGCGGCACCACGGTCTCTGCCACGATGATCGCAGCGCACCTTGCCGGCATCGAGGTCTTCGCTACCGGCGGCATCGGCGGCGTCCACCGGGGAGGGGAGTCGTCGCTCGATATCAGCGCCGACCTGGGTGAGCTCGGCCGTACGCCGGTGACGGTCGTCTGCGCCGGCCCCAAGTCGATCCTCGACGTGGGCCGCACGCTCGAGGCGCTCGAGACGCGCGGCGTGCCCGTGGTGGCCTGGGGCAGCGATGAGGTGGCCGGCTTCTACAGCCGCAGCAGCGGCCACCGCGCACCGCTGCGGATCGACGATGCCACCGAGGCGGCCAGACTCATCGCCAATCAGCGCCGACTCGGCCTCCACACCGGCGTGCTCATCACGCTGCCGCTGCCCGAGCACGTCGCGCTACCGGCCGAGGAGGTGGCGGCGGCCGTGGAGCAGGCGGAGGCCGAGGCCCACGCGGCGGGCATCCGCGGTCCGGCCAGCACACCCTTCGTGCTGGCTCGCGTGGCCGACATCACCCATGGGCGCAGCGTGCGCGCCAACCTCGAGATCATCGAGCGAGATGCCGCTGCGGCCGGCTGGGTCGCCGTGGCCCTGAGCGCGCTGGCGCTGACTGCCTCGAGCTAGTGGGACTGGGACCTCCGTACCGACCCTGGGACGCCGGTCGTTCATTGCCATGCGGCTCGTACCCGACTATCGTCAGCGCTGACACCTGTCAGGTGCCGTGCGCCTGCGCCCCTGACCGGAGCTGACCTGAGGCTGGGAGATCACGGAGGCTCTCGATGCGTATCTACGAAGGGAGTCCGCGCCAGGACTACGAGGAGGTCCTGCGCTCCATCGGTGCCTTCGTCGACCAGCGCGGCCTGTACGAGATCCTGCTGGCCGAGGCGCCCGATGGCTTCATCGTCCAGGGCATCGTGGGCCAGACGCAGGGAACGTCGGCCTGGGCTGACCCGTCGATGACCATCACCAAGGAGACCTACACCTTCCTCGACGAGGACATCGCCCGGTTCCTGGAGGACTCGCAGGCTCGCCGCCGGACCGGTCCCCAGAATGACGGTTCGCCCATGGCCGGCCCCTACGAGCGCGTCATGCGGGTCATCGGCCGCTACATCGACGACCAGAAGCCCAAGGACGTCTTCTTCTTCGAGCAGGAGGGCGCGTACGTCCTGCGGCTGCTGATGAACACCCGGCAGGGCAGCAAGCACCAGCTCGCGGAGTTCACCGCGGACGACCTGCACTCGATGGTGGGCCAGGGTCCGGGCCTGCGTGGTGAGCAGTCGCCGCAGCCACCACCACTGTCGCAGCCACCCCGCTAGCGCCTCTGCCCCGCGCGCGCCGCCGCGGACCGCGCGGCGAGGGCCACGGACCCGCTACCGCTGCGCATCCGAGCAGCACTTGCGCGTTCGGCCCGCGCGTGCCATCGTCATCGCTCACACGAACAGCACTGATCGGCACGGCCAGCACGAGGAGGGGCGTGCCGTTTGAGGAGGTCCAATGGGCAGCATCATCAGGTTCATCGCTGCGGCACTCGGTCTGCTGATCGCCGCCGCCGTCATCGTCCCGCTGGTCATCCTGGCCGGCCTCTTCGTCTGGCTGAAGCTCACCGAGGAGGCCGACGAGGAGGCGCTCGAGCTGGAGCAGGAGGCGGGCGTCTAGCCCCTCTGACCCGCAGGGACGCGACGCCGGGCCTCCGCGGCCCGGCTTCACCATGTCCGGGCGTCGACCATGAGCCACGCACCCCAGCATCCCACCTTCGACCCAGACGGCGCGCCCTTCAGCGTGCTGCTCGATTTCGATGGCACCATCAGCCCGGTCGACGTAGGCGACGCCCTGCTTGGAACGCTGGTGGCGGACCAGGCGCTGGTGCGCCACATGGACGAGCTCTATCTCGATGGCAGCAAGGGCTCTCGAGAGCTCATCGCCTGGGACATGGAGGTCCTGCCCCGCGACCCGCGGCTGCTGCTGCGCGAGGTAGACGCGCTCCCGCTCGACGAGGGCTTGCATGACCTGGTCGCGACGGTCCGGGACGCCGGTGGCGCGTTGGAGGTCGTCAGCGACGGCGTCGGCTTCCACGTCCAGCGCATGCTCGACCGAGCGGGGCTGGGCGACCTGCCCATCGCCACCAACGCGGCGGTGCTGGGCGCGGGTGCGGCCGGCGTGACCTTCCCCTACGGCCATCCGAGCTGCCACGTGTGCGGCACCTGCAAGCGTGAGCGCATCTGGCGGCATCGTGCCGCCGGGCGTGCCGTGGTCTTCGTGGGTGACGGTCCCAGCGACCGTTATGCCGCCCATCACGCCGACGTCATCTTCGCCAAGGCCTCACTGGCAGCCTGGTGCGAGGTGGAGAACGTGGCCTACGAGCCCTGGGAGCGCCTGTCCGACGTGGCCGAGTGGATCGAGCTGGCGCTGCTGGACGGACGCCTGCCTGCCGACCC
>DATHSE010000268.1:0-3597 GCA_035464455.1 Anaerolineae bacterium
GTGCTGGTCCTCGTTGCAGGAGAACTACGGCGTCAACGTCTGCACGCTGATGTCGATCATGGGCAACAAGCTCATGCCCAGCGCCTGCGAGACGGACATCACCGGCCTGGCCTCGATGTACGCGCTGCAGCTGGCCGCCGAACAGCCGGCCGCCATCGTGGACCTCAACAACAACTACGGCGACCACCCCGACAAGTGCGTGCTCTTCCACTGCGGCAACTGGCCGCTGAACTTCTACCCGCAGGGCGAAGCCGAGATGCGCATCGCAGACGTGCTCGACACCACGCTCGGCAACGAGAACGTCTACGGCGCCATCGCCGGCCGTGCTCCCGCGGCACCGCTGACGATCGCCCGCATCAGCACGGACGACGTCAATGGCACGTGCAAGGCCTACGTGGCTGAAGGGCAGTTCCTCGACGACCCGCTGGAGACCTTCGGTTCCCGCGCGGTAGTGGAGATCCCCAACTTCCAGCCACTGCTGAAGCTCATCTGCAAGGTCGGCTTCGAGCACCACTGCGCCATGAGCCCCGCGCACACCGCGGACGCCGTGGCCGAGGCGCTCGGGAACTACCTCGACTGGGAGGTCTTCCGACATGTGTAGCGATAGCAGGAGGTGCTGACGGCCAAACGGGAGAGACAGAAGTCCAACTAGGCACTGATCTTGGAGGAGACCTAACTCATGCGGAATCTCAAGGGAGCGATCGGGCTGGCCGCAGTGGCGACGCTCGCGCTGTCCGCTGTGCCCGTCGTGGCACAGGAAGGCGAGGCCTTCGACATCTGCTTCATCCACGAAGACCTCGAGACCGAGTTCTGGCTGGCCGGCCACAAGGCCATGACGGAGACCCTTCGCGCGCAGGGCCACAACGTCCTGGAGCGCTACGGTCCCGACGCCAACGAGCAGCTCGAGCTTCTGAACGACTGCATCGCGCAGGACGTGGATGGCATCTTCGTCATCCCCAAGGACGGCTCCATCGCCCTCACGCTGATCGAGCAGGCCAACGCGGCCGACATCCCGATCGGCATCTTCAACCGCCCGCCGCAGAGCGAGGATGGCGCCGCCATCGTGGTGCAGGCCGACAACCGCACCATCGCCCGCGACGCGGTCCAGTACATCTATGACGTGGCCAAGGAGATGGGCAAGGAGAGCGTCACGCCGCTCATCATGGTGGGCGACCTGGGCGACCCCAACGCCGTCGGCCGCTACGAAGGCTTCTACGACGTCATCAACTCGGACCCCGAGTTCTTCGGCCAGCCCATCGAGGTCCCGACCAAGTGGGACGCTGCGACCGCCCAGGCGAACCTGCAGGCGGCCATGGCGGCCAACCCCGAGGTCGACTTCCTGTTCACCTCGTCCGACTTCCTGTTCCCGACCATCAAGGGCATCCTCGAGCCGATGGGCAAGTGGGTCACCCGCGATGATCCCAACCACGTCCTGATGGCCGGCCTCGACGGCGACGTCAACGCCTGCCGCCAGATCAAGGACGGCTTCGTCGACTCCACCGGCGTCCAGGACCTCTACTTCGAGGCCGAGCTGATGCTCAACGCGCTGCTCGAGGCCATCGAGACTGGCGAGACCCAGCCCGACGCATGGCTGGATGACCCCGGGTTCGCCCTCACCGCCGGCAACCTCGCCGAGCGTGAGATGGACATGTGGGGCTGCATCCTCCTGGCCGAGCAGGGCTCTGCCGGCTAAGGAGCCACTGACCTGGAGGGGCAGGCCCAGCCTGCCCCTCCGCACTGCCGGCCCCGCCCCGGGGCCGGTATCACCAAACGGACCAGGCGAGAAGCTATGAACGACCCAGACCGCGCCAACCGCAGAGGCCGGACCACATGACGGCGGCAGTGGCACCTTCCGCCATGCATCGCCTCGGCAGCGTGGCCAGGCGCATCCTGATGTCCGAGTACCTGATCCTCTACCTCTGCATCGCGATGTTCGTGGGTCTCTACCTCATGTCGCCCACGGTCGCGACACCGAGGAACATCAGCAACCTGCTGTCCAACATGTGGCCGCTGCTGGTGATCGCGGTGGGGCAGACGCTGGTCCTCATCATCGCCGGCATCGACCTCAGCCAGGGTGCCGTGGTGTCACTCGCGAGCGTCGTCGGCGCCGCATTCATCGCCCAGTCGGCGCAGCCGATCGTCTTCAGCAAGAGCCCGCTGTGGGAGGTCATGCTCTACGAGGATGGCGCCATCCTGCACGACTCCGCCATCGGCGTCCCGGTCGCCATCATCGCCATGCTGGGCGTGGGTTTGCTCATCGGGGCGTTCAACGGGATCGCCGTCGCGTTCGCGCGCATCCCGCCCTTCATGGTCACGCTGGTGACGTCCATGTTCGTGGCGGCGCTGGCCATCTATCTGGTCAAGACCGAGAACATCATCGACCTGCCCGATTCCTTCAGCGTCATCGGCACCAGCTTCAGCATCGGTATCGACGGCCTGCAGTTCTTCTCCATCGCCATGGTCATCGCCATCGGCATCTCGCTCTTCGCGCACTTCCTGCTCTCGCGCAGCATCTTCGGTCGCTGGCTCTACGGCATCGGCACCAACCCGCGCGCGTCGCTGGTCTCCGGCGTGCCGGTGAAGAAGGTCATCGTGGCCACCTACATCTTCAGCAGCATGTGCGCGGCGGCGGCCTCGATCATCTACACCGCACGTGTCGACCAGGGGCGCCCGACGCTGGGTGCGCCGCTGCTGCTGGACATCATCGCGGCCGTGGTCATCGGCGGCACCAGCCTGTTCGGCGGACGCGGCAAGATCATCTGGACCGTCTTCGGCGTCGTCTTCCTGGTCCTGCTCGGCAACGCCCTGTCGCTGCTCAACGTGCCGTTCTTCTACGTCGCCATCGTCAAGGGCTCGGTCATCCTGCTGGCCGCGCTGCTCGACGTCGTGCGCCGCAGAGTGGCGCTGCAGCAGGCCTGAGGTGCCACGATGAGCGATCTGATCCTGCAGTTCCAGGATATCCACAAGGCCTTCTTCGGCGTGCCCGTGCTGCAGGGCATTCACCTTGACGTGGAGCGAGGCAGCACCGTGGGGCTGGTCGGCGAGAACGGCGCCGGCAAGTCCACGCTGATGAACATCCTCGGCGGCGTGGTGCCACCCACATCTGGCCAGATGCTGCTCGACGGCGCAGCGTACGAGCCCGCGGATCCCGGAGACGCCGAACGAGCCGGCATCGCCTTCATCCACCAGGAGCTGAACCTCTTCACCAACCTCAGCATCGCCGAGAACTTCTTCATCAGCGATTTCCCGACGATGGGCCGCCTGCCGCTGCTGAACAGGCGGGACCTCAACAACCGTGCCCGCGAGTACCTTGCCATGGTCGACCTGGACCTCTCGCCGGACATGGCGGTGGAACGGTTGGCGCCGGGCGAGCGGCAGCTGGTCGAGGTGGCCAAGGCGCTGTCGATGGATGCGGGCATCATCATCTTCGACGAGCCCACCACGTCCCTCACCGCGCGCGAGACCGAGCGGCTCTTCGAGCTCATCGGACGTCTGCGCGCGGACGGCAAGACCATCATCTACATCAGCCACATCCTCGGCGACGTGATGGAGCTGTCGGACTATGTCGCCGTCCTGCGCGACGGCAACCTCGTGGCC
>DATHSE010000269.1:0-7481 GCA_035464455.1 Anaerolineae bacterium
CGCATGCCATGAAGGAAGCCTCGGTCCTGCTCGAGCCGCTGCTGGCCGCTGGTGGCATCAAGCCCGAGCACACCGCCGTCATCGGCACCGTGCAGGGCGACCTCCACGACATCGGCAAGAACCTCGTGGGCATGATGCTCAAGGGCGCCAACTTCGAGATCGTCGACCTGGGCACCAACGTCAGCCCCGACGCCTTCGCCGCCGCCACCAAGGAGCACGGCGCGTCCATCGTCGGCATCAGCGCGCTCCTGACCACCACGATGGTGGGTATGAAGGCCGCCGTCGAGGCCATCCGTGCCGTCGACCCGAACGCCAAGATCCTCGTGGGTGGGGCCCCCGTGACCGACGAGTTCGCCGCCGAGATCGGTGCCGACGGCTTCGCCAAGGACGCCGCCACCGCCGCCAACGTGGCCAAAGAGCTGCTGGCTGCCAAGTAGCGATGCGCCACCGTGACCGGGTGGCGATGGCCCTCGCCCGCGAGGAGCCCGATCGCTGTCCCATGCAGATCAGCTTCACGCCCGAGTTCGCCGACCGGCTGCGTGCCGACATGGGCGTGGCAGGGAAGCTCAACGTGGCTCGCGGCGGTGAGCACAACCCGCACGGTGGCGGCAACACCTATGAGCTTGAGCGGGCCATCGATTCGGACCTCATCCTGACCTCGGTGGGCTGGGCCAACAGCTACTACGCTGGCCACGGCAGCTACACGGACGAGTGGGGCGTCACCTGGATGGAGCACCCCTACCAGACACAGTTCGGCACCGGCCACTACACCGAGATGGTGGGCTTCCCGCTGGCCCAGGACGACGCCATCGACTCGTACGTGGCACCGGATCCGCAGCGGGCCGAGCTGTACGTCGACTCGGAGCGGGTCATCCGCGAGTATGGCGACGAGTACTGGATCGTCGGCGTCACCGTCACCACCATCTTCGAGACGGCCTGGGCCCTGCGCGGCTATGAGCGGCTGCTCATGGACCTGGTCATGGATCCTGACCTGGCCGACCGCATCCTCGAGATCCCCTTCCGCTACCACCTGGCCGCCGCCGAACGGCTGACCTCGATGGGCGTGGACATGATCTGGACCGGCGATGACATCGGCTCCCAGAAGGGCATGCTCTTCGCACCGGCCACGTGGCGCCGCTTCCTCAAGCCGCGCATGGCCGAGCTGGTGAGCCGGGTCAAGGCCATCAACCCCGATGTCAAGGTGGCGTACCACACCGACGGCGACGTGCGCGAGGTGATCCCCGAGCTCATCGAGATCGGCATCGACGTGCTCAACCCCGTCCAGCCGGCCTGCATGGACCCTGCCGAGCTCAAGCGTGACTACGGCGACCGACTGCTCTTCTGGGGCAGCCTCGACGAGCAGAAGACCTTGCCCTTTGGCACACCCGACGATGTGCGTGCCGAGGTGCAGCGTCGCGTCGCCACCATCGGCAAGGGCGGCGGGCTCATCCTCGGGCCGACGCACCATGTCCAGCTCGATACGCCGCTGGACAACTTCTGGGCCATGATCGACACGATCCGCGAGACGCACTACTAGCCGAGCGGAGCTCGGGTGCGGGCTCAGCCGACCGACTCACCGACTTACCGGCTGACCGGCGCGGCCGACGCGCGCGACACCGGCTCACCGGCGCGGGCGACGCGCGCGACCCGGCTGGCTCGTCGCGTTTGCCTGGCAGTCACGTAGCGGCCACGGACAGACCGATTCGTGCTCGAGGATTGCGTGAGAGGCAAGAAAGGTGGCCAAGCACGCCACGACGTGCCTGTGAGGCACGTTCGGCGACCCGGCCGGACCGAAGTCGGTCGTTATGTGCCTGGCAGGCACGTCAGCGACGGCTCAGACGCCTGGCAGGCACGTCAGCGATGGCTCCGACGCCTGGCAGGCAAGGTCTGGCCTGCGGCCGGCGGTGGCCATCTGTGCCCTTGCCGGGCGGGCCGATGTACACGCGGCCTGCCCGAAACGGGCCCTACGGCACCCAAAGCGGCGGTGCCCGATGAATACAATGAACGGGCACGACCTGTGGACCCCCGCCAGGTTCCTCCCTGTATCCGGCTGGGCCACGGGCGAAGCTTGACCGATAGCGAACCCGAAAGGCACGCATGCCGATTCCGTATACCAAGCCAGCACCGCCCAACGATGACAAGCGTTGGAAGATCGTGGCCACGCGCATGCGTCGCATGGGCGACCGGCCCGAGGCGCTCATCGAGGCCCTCCATGCCGCACAGGAGGCTTTCGGCTTCCTCGACAGCGACGCCCTCGAGTTCGTCGGCGACACCCTGGGCGTGCCACACTCACGCGTCTTCGGCGTCGCCACCTTCTACTCGTTCTTCACGCTCAAGCCGCAGGGCCAGCACACCACGGTCGTGTGCACCGGCACGGCCTGCTACATCAACGGTGCCGGCGACATCATCGAGGCCTTCGAGCAGCGCCTGGGTGTGAAGCCCAAGGGCACCACCGAAGACGGCAAGATCTCGCTGCTGACCGCGCGCTGCATCGGTGCCTGCAGCCTGGCCCCTGCCGTCATCGTCGACGGCGGGATGCGAGGCAAGGCCCGATCCGACGAGCTCATGGCTGAACTGGAGGCGATGTGAGCGACAAGGTTGCTGCGGGGCGCCCCGAGCGTCACCGCACCATCACCATCGGCGACCGCGTCGGTCGGCCGCGCGCCACGGCGCGTGTCTGCGAAGCCGCAAGCTGCATCTCCGGCAATGCCAGCGACATCACCGCCCGGCTGCGCGAGCTGACCGAGGGCAAGAGCGACGTGGCGATCAAGCGCGTCGGCTGCCTCGGGCTCTGTGCCGCAGGGCCGCTGGTCGAGATCGCCGAGACGGGCCAGCTGTTCGAGCACGTTCGACCCGACGACGTCGGCCCGCTGGTCGCTGCGCTCGACAAGGTCGCGCCCGACGCCAAGCGCCAGCCCCAGGGACCCTTCTTCGAGAAGCAGGTTCGGGTGGCCACCGAGAACTTCGGCAAGGTCGACCCCGAATCGCTCGACGACTACATCGCCGAGGGCGGCTACCGGGCGCTGCGCCGCGTGCTCTCCGAGATGACCTCTACCGAGGTCCGCGAGGAGATCTCCGCGAGCGGCCTGCGCGGTCGTGGGGGCGCGGGCTACCCGACCGGCCTGAAGTGGACCACGGTGGCCAAGGCCACCGGCGACAAGAAGTACGTCATCTGCAACGCCGACGAGGGCGACCCGGGCGCGTTCATGGACCGCAGCGTCCTCGAGAGCGATCCCTACCGCGTGCTCGAGGGCATGGCCATCGCGGCCTTCGCCGTCCACGCCGACGAGGGCTACATCTACTGCCGCGCGGAGTATCCGCTGGCGGTGCAGCGGCTGCGCACGGCCATCCGGCTGGCGCAGCGTGCCGGATACCTCGGCACCAACATCATGGACACCTCTTTCAACTTCGACGTGCAGATCCGCCTCGGCGCCGGCGCGTTCGTGTGCGGCGAGGAAACCGCGCTCATCGCCTCGGTCGAGGGTCGTCGCGGCACGCCGCGACCGCGTCCGCCGTACCCGGCCGTGGCCGGCCTGTGGGGCAGCCCCACGCTCATCAACAACGTCGAATCGCTGGCCAGCGTCCCGACCATCCTGCGCGACGGCCCGGAGAAGTACGCCCAGATCGGCGTCGGCAAGTCGAAGGGCACCAAGGTCTTCGCGCTCGCCGGGCGCATCGTCAACACCGGCATGGTCGAGGTCCCCATGGGCATGACCCTGCGGGAGATCATCTACGACATCGGCGGCGGCATCATCGGCGACCGCCCCTTCAAGGCCGTGCAGACCGGCGGCCCGTCGGGCGGCTGCATCCCGGCCGAGCATCTCGACACCCCGGTCAGCTACGAGACCCTCATCGAGCTCGGCTCGTTCATGGGCTCGGGCGGCATGATCGTCATGGACGACACGTCCTGCATGGTCGACGTGGCGAAGTACTTCCAGGACTTCTGCCGCGACGAGTCGTGCGGCAAGTGCACGCCCTGCCGCGTCGGCACCACGCAGATGTACATGCTCCTCGACCAGATCACGAAGGGTGAGGCGACGGAGGCCGACTTGGCGCAGCTCGAGCGGCTCGCCGGCATCGTCGCGAGGATGTCGCTCTGCGGCCTGGGCCAGGGTGCACCCAACCCGATCTTCAGCACGCTGCGCTACTTCCGCGACGAGTACATGGCCCACATCGTGGACAAGACTTGTCCCGCCGGCGTCTGTCCCATCCAGAAGCCAGCCGAGGTAGTGGCATGAGCGATGTCTTCACCCTGAGCATCGACGGTAAGGACGTCGCTGGCAACGAAGGCCAGACCGTGATGGAGGTAGCCGAGGAGAACGGCATCGTCATCCCCGGCCTGTGCCACCTCGAGGGCATCACCGATCGTGGTGCCTGCCGGCTGTGCATGGTCGAGATCGAGGGCTCCCCCAAGCTCGCGGCGGCCTGCATGACCAAGATCGCCGAGGGCATGCGCATCACGGCACACTCGGAGAAGCTGCTGGAGTACCGGCAGTCGATCACCGAGATGATGTTCATGGAGCGCAATCACGTGTGCGCCGTGTGCGTCGCCAACAACCACTGCGAACTCCAGAGCATGGCCGACGAGCTCGGCATCAAGCACTTCGACCTGCCCCGCATCAACCCTGCCGTCGACATCGATGCCAGCCACAAGTTCTTCGCCATCGATCACAATCGCTGCATCCTGTGCCTCCGCTGCGTACGGGTGTGCGACGAGATCGAGGGCGCACACACCTGGGACGTCATGCACCGCGGACTCGAGACCCGGGTCCAGACCGACATGGGCGCCCCCTGGGGGGAGTCCACGACCTGCACCAGCTGTGGCAAGTGCGTCCAGGTCTGTCCCACCGGCGCGCTCTTCGAGAAGGGCCGACCGGTCGCAGCCGGAAGCAAGGACCGTCGCCCGTTCCTGCCATGGCTCAAGGTGGTCCGAGAGGAGCGCGGTCTATGAGCAAGCCAACTGTCGCGACCGTCTGGCTGGACGGCTGCTCGGGGTGCCACATGTCCCTGCTGGACATGGATGAGCGCATCCTCGACATCTTCGGCCGGGCGGACCTGGTCTACAGCCCGCTGGTCGACTACAAGGACTATCCGGAGCACGTCGACGTCTGCCTCGTGGAAGGGGCCGTCTCGAGCGAGGATGACCTGCACAAGGCCAAGCTGGTCCGCGAGCACACCACTACCATCATCGCCTTCGGCGACTGCGCGGTGACCTCGAACGTGCCCGGTATGCGCAATCCCATCGGGGTCGAGCCGCTGCTCGATCGCGCGTACCGCGAGAACGTCACCATCAACGCGCAGATGCCGCTGCAGGTGGTGCCGGCGCTGCTGCCGATGTCCATCCCGGTGCACAAGGTCATCGACGTCGACGTCTTCCTGCCGGGCTGCCCACCCTCTGCCGACCTCATCTACACCTTGCTCGATGATCTGCTCTCCGGCCGCGTCCCCGAAACGGCCGGATCGCGGTTCGGGCGCTGACGGGAGCCCCCATGAGCAGAACGATCACCATCGATCCGGTCACCCGCATCGAGGGCCACTCCAAGATCACCATCCAGCTCGATGACCGGGGAGAGGTCGTCGACGCCCACTTCCATGTCACCCAGTTCCGCGGTTTCGAGCGCATCGTGCAGGGTCGCCCGGTCCACGAGATGCCCGCCATCATGGCCCGCATCTGCGGCATCTGCCCGGTCAGCCACCTGGTAGCGTCGGCCAAGGCCGTGGACGACATCCTGGCGGTCGATCCGCCGCCCACCGGCGCTGACCTGCGGCGCCTCATCAACCTGGGCCAGATCGTCCAGTCGAACGCGCTTTCGTTCTTCCACCTGTCGTCGCCGGACCTGCTCTTCGGCTTCGACGCCGACCCGTCCAAGCGTCACATCGTGGCCGTGGCCCAGGAGAACCCGCAGCTGGCCATGGACGGCATCAGGCTGCGCAAGTGGGGCCAGGTGATCATCGAGCTGCTCGGTGGCAAGCGCATCCACCCCAGTGGCATCGTGCCGGGTGGTGTCGCCGACCCGCTGAGCGAGGAGGTCCGCGACCAGATCCTCGCCGGCGTGCCGGAGGCCATCGCACAGGTCGAGCGCGCCATCGCCTGGTACAAGAGCGACATGATGCGCTGGGAGGAGGAGGCTTCCACCTTCGGCAACTTCCGCTCCGCCTTCATGGGCCTCGTGGACCGGCAGGGCAACGTGGACCACTACGGCGGCTGGCTGCGCGTCGTCGATGCCGATGGCAAGGCCCTGGCCGATCGGGTCGATCCGCATGACTTCAACGACTACATCGGCGAGGCCGTCGAGCCGTGGTCCTACCTGAAGTCGACCTACTGGAAGCCGATGGGCTATCCCGATGGCATCTACCGCGTGGGCCCGTTGGCCCGCTTGAACGTGGCCGAGGCCACCGGCACCCCGCGAGCCGACGAGGAGCTGCAGAAGTTCCGCTGGCGCGTCGGGCGCGTGGCCGGCTCGTCCTTCCACTACCACTATGCGCGGCTCATCGACACGCTCCACGCGGTCGAGAAGATCGAGCAGATCCTGCGCGGTCCGGACATCCTCTCCCGCCATGTCCGCGCCACGGCCGGCATCAACCGCAACGAGGGCATCGGTGTGTCCGAGGCTCCCCGTGGCACGCTCATGCACCACTACAAGGTCGACGACAACGGCCTCGTGGAGTGGGCCAACCTGGTCATCGCCACCGGCCACAACAACATGGCCATGAACCGCTCGGTGCAGCAGGTGGCGCGCCATCATGTCAAGGGCGAGAAGATCGAGGAGCCCATGCTCAACCGGGTGGAGGCAGTCATCCGCTGCTACGACCCCTGCCTCTCCTGCTCGACGCATGCACTGGGCGACATGGCGCTGGACATCCAGCTGCTGTCTCCCGCTGGCGAGGTCCTCGACCGCGTCAGGCGGTAGCGGCATCGACTCGGACCTGCGTCCGGAACCCGGAGGCGCCGTGGCCAGCGATGGCGGCGGCGCTTCTTCGCGCAGGGTGCTGATCGTCGGTTTCGGTAACACGCTGCGCCGCGATGACGGTGTCGGGGTGCGTGCGGCGGAGCTGCTGGCGGCGGACCCGCGACTGGCCGGCCGCCAGGTCCAGATCCGGGCCGCGTACCAGCTGCTGCCGGAGATGGCGCTGGACATGGGCGCGGTATCGCTGGTGATCTTCGTCGATGCCGACCTGCGCGGGCTGCCCGGTTCCATCGAGGTCCGGCCTATCGTGGCCGACGCTCCACCCGCCGATGCCGACGCGCGAGCCGAGCCGGGCGCGTCATCACATCATGTCGGCGGCGGTGAGCTGGTGGCGCTGGCCGCGGCTCTGACCGGACATCGGCCGGAGGCTGTGAGCGTCGGTATCGGCGTGGCCGATACCGAGATCGGGGAGGGGTTGTCGCCTGCGGTCGAGGCGGCCCTGCCTCGCGTGGTGAACATCGTGGTCGATCTCGTCGAACGGCATCACCGCGAGAGTTGAACGCCTGGATGCTG
>DATHSE010000270.1:0-8772 GCA_035464455.1 Anaerolineae bacterium
CGAGTCGCCGGCGGTCATGACCTGGTGACCGTCCATCAGCGCCTCGATGGCGCGCACGGGGTCGACCTCGACCACGGCCACGCGGGCACCCATGCCATCCAGCCGGCTGGCGATGCCGCGGCCCACCCAGCCGTATCCGGCAACGACGCAACGGCGCCCCGCCAGCAGGATGTTCGTGGCGCGCAGCAATCCATCGACCGTTGACTGTCCAGTGCCGTAGCGATTGTCGAAGAGGTGCTTGGTCTGGGCCTCGTTGACCGCCACGACCGGGAAGGCGAGTGCACCATCCGCGGCCATCGCCTTCAGGCGGATGACGCCGGTGGTGGTCTCTTCGGTGCCGGCGAGCACCTCGGGAAGCTGCTCGGGCCGGTGCTGGTGCAGCAGCGCGACGAGGTCACAGCCGTCATCCATGGTGATATGCGGGTGCGTGTCGGCGGCCGCATCCAGGTGCCGGTAGTAGGTCTCGTTGTCCTCGCCGCGGATGGCGTAACAGCTGATGCCGTACGCGGCCACCAGTGCCGCAGCCACGTCGTCCTTGGTGGACAGCGGGTTGGACGCCACCAGCGTGACGTCGGCGCCGCCGGCCTTCAGGGTGCGCATCAGGTTGGCGGTCTCGGTCGTGACATGCAGGCAGGCACCGATGCGCAGGCCGGCCAGCGGCTTCTCCTGCTCGAAGCGCTCCCGGATGAGGCGAAGGACGGGCATCTCCCGCTCGGCCCATTCGATACGACGGACACCTTCATCCACGAGACCGAGGTCAGCCACGTCATGGGGTGGATAGGACACGGTCTGGCCATCGCTGGCGTCACCGGAGGTGGTCTGGGTCGGATCGTGCGGCGCGGGAGCTTGGGTCATCCATTCCTCCTCAAAGCGGATATCTGAGCCCGCATGGGCCCGACGATGCTATCCCACAGCGACGTGCGACGGTGAACGAGCCGCTCGTCGAAACGGCAGTGCTCCCGGTAACCGAGGGCTCGGTAGGCCGCCAGTGCGGGCGGGTTGTCGTCGCGCACGTTGAGCACGACGGTCTCGACCGTCTGCAGCAGCTCGGAGGTCACCGCGCTGGTCACCACCTTGGCCAGGCCCTGGCCGCGGTACTCCCGGTGCGTGTAGACGTTGCCGACCGCGGCGATGCCGTACATCGGGCTGATCACGTGCGTACCGGCGGCGGCGATGAGGCGCGTGCCGCGGCGGATACCGTAGTAGACGCCCGCCGCCACGGCCTCGCGAGGCAGGTAGGCGCTCGGGCCGAGCTCATAGAGACGGTTGAGGTGCTGCGTGTCAGCCTGGTCGAGGCGAACGGCATCGCCGACCACGGGCGTGAACGAGGCCCGGTCGACGGCCATCCGCACCATCGGCGCGGCCTCCTCCAGGCGGTAGCGCTCGCGCACCGCCGGCACCACCTCCGGCTTGGCCGCCAGGTAGGCGATTCGCGTGCGGATGACATCCCGCAGGATGGCGCTCACACCGGCCGGCTCGCCCATGGCGAAGAGCGGCTGCGGCGAAAGACCGCGGTACTCCATCACCAGCGCCACCGGGGCGGAATCGTCGAAGGCGATGCCCCAGCGTGTGCGGGAGAACTCGCTGTCGTCGGTGTCGGCGAGGGCGTAGGCAGCGAAGAGCCGGTCGCGGTTGAGGAACTGGTGCAGCAGGTCGCGGTCGCGCGTCGAGCGAACCTCGAGGTGGCGCCCGGCAGCCACCCGGTCGCGGGTCACGGCCGCCATCAGAAGGGCGTCCCGGGCGTCCCGGGCGTCCCGGGCGTCCCCGGCGTGGTGCAGCCATGTTCGGTGACGAGGGCGCTGATGGCAGCCACCGGAACGACATCGGCCGCGGGCACCAGTGCATCCGACGTGCGGATGGGCACGTCGGCAAGATAGGCCGTCAGATCGCGCGCAGAGCGCAGCTCCTCGGGGATGGCGGCACCATCGGCCGTCGATGCGTCGACGCAGGCGCTGACGCCGGCCACGATGACGCGTGCCCCACTGTCCGCGGCGAGCTGGGCGACGGCACGGCTGCCTACCAGCGCACCGGTGTCCCCATTGGCAGCGATCCATTCCGCGCCGATGAGCACGGCATCGACCGGCTCACGCTGCAGCAACCAGGCGACCGCGCTGTCGGGGATGACCTTGTGCTCGAAGCCGGCCTGGCGCAGCTCCCACGCTGCGAGTCGCGCGCCATCCATGAAGGGTCGGCCCTCCGTCAGGAAGACGCGCGGCTCTCGACCCTGCTCCCGCAGCCGCTGCAGCGCGGCAAGGCCGCTCCCCACGGTGCCACCGGCAAGCGCGCCGTGCACACCATGCAGCAGCACGACCGGCTGATCGCCCGAACCAGCCAGCTGCTCGGCCACGAAGACGGCCGCGGACGCGTTCCACGAGCGCAGGTCGGAGGCGATGGCGTCGGCCTCCTCACGCAGGACGGCCGCTACGTCGTGTCCTTCGGCGGCCGGGTCGAGCTCGGCGGTCGCGACCCGCATGCGCTCGGCCGACCAGGCCAGCAAGCGTGAGCTCGGACGGGCCTGCACCAGCGCCTGCCTCGTCCGCTGCAGCTCGACCTCGCGGTCCCGGGCCGGTCGTGCTGCACGCTCGCGGGCCGTCAACGCGATGCCGTAGGCCGCGACCTGCGCCATCAGGGATCCGCCACGCGCCACACCAAGACGCAGGTAGTAGGCCACGTCACTGCCGCGCCGAGCCACCACCTCATCGAGCGCCTCGGGGATGCTGCGCTGATCGAGCAGCACCAGCTCATCGCCGGCGAGCCGATAGGCGCTGCGGTGGACGTCCTCCGCGGCAGGCGCAGCGGCACTGACGAGCGCGCGCGGGCCGGAGCGCGCGAAGCCGGGACGCGCCCCCGGCGGGGTGGCTGGCGACGCCGTCGGCGCCAGGCCGAGCAGGCCGGCGATGCCGCCGCCGGAGGCCCGACCCAGCAGGTCGCTCATGCCCGCGACTTGGCCGGCGGCCGTCACGGCCTGTCGGCCGAAGGAGAAGAAGAAGGCCCGACGTGACGGATCATGCTCGGGCGTGTCTTGCTCGCCGCCGGCATGCTCGGGCGTGTCAGCACCGGTCGCTGCCGGCCCGGGCGCCTCGGCATCCGGCGGCGCTGCCGTTGGCTCAGCCATGGGCACGGGCCCAGCCACCGACGCCGCCTGCGCGGGGTTCGTCGCCCCGCTCTCGTTCGGCTGGGGGTCGCTAGTACCTGATGACGCTGTTGATCCGATAGCCATCGAGGCGCTCGCGGCCCTTCAGGAAGCCGAGCTCGACGAGGAACGACAGGCCTACGACCTCGCCCTTCAGCTGCTTGACCAGTTCGATGGTGCCGAGGACGGTGCCGCCGGTCGCGAGCAGGTCGTCCACGATGAGCACGCGCTGGTTGGGGCGGATGGCGTCGCGGTGTACCTCGAGGGTGTTGGTGCCGTACTCGAGCTCGTACTCCACGCTGATGGTCTCCGATGGCAGCTTGCCCAGCTTGCGCACCGGGACGAACCCGGCACCAAGGTGGAGCGCCATCGGTGCACTGAAGATGAAGCCGCGTGATTCCATGCCCACGACGATGTCGATCTGCTCATTGGCGAAGGGCTCGTTCATGAGCTCGATGGCCTCGTGGAAGGCGGCAGCATCGTTGAGCAGTGTGGTGATGTCGTAGAAGAGGATCCCCGGCTTGGGGAAGTCTGGGACCTCGCGTATCTGGGCCCGTAGTGAATCGGCGGACAAGGCAGAAGACTCCCGTCATCGATGGTCTGGTGGTGCGCCGCTGAGTCTAGCGCACCACTTGGCGGCGGCACACCCGTGCCGGTCGCTCAGCCCCGGTCGTCGCGCTCGGCGGCGAGGTCGCGCATGGGTCGAGCGCTGGCATCGTAGCGAGCGGCCACGATCTCGGCCATGATGGCCAGTGCGGTCTCGGCTGGCTCCCGCCCGCCCAGGTCAAGTCCGATAGGCCCGCGTAGCTCATCGAGCTGGGCATCGCTCAGGCCCCGTCCGAGCAGGCGTTCCCGGCGCTGGCGCTGGGTCTTGCGGCTGCCGATGGCGCCCACGTAGCGGCATCCGCGGGAGAGCCCCTCGAAGATCGCCGGATCGTCGAACTTGGGATCATGGCTCAGCACGGCCAGCGCATCAGCCGGGCCCAGCTCGATCTCGTCCGCGGCCTCGTCGGGCCAGCCGACGATGAGCCGGCCGACCTCGGGGAACCGCTCCCGCGTGGCGAATGCCGTGCGGCCGTCGATGACGACGGTGTCGTAGCCAAGGTCGCGAGCAAGCCGCACCAGCGCGGAGGCCACCGCCACTGCGCCCACCACCACCAGACGCGGCCGCGCCGGGAAGGCCTCGAGGAACAGTTGGCGTCCGGCAAGCTCGATGGCGCCCGAGGTGCCGCGCGACAGTCCCACGAGGCAGGCCTTGACCAGATCGGCATCCGCGGAAGCATCGCCGAGCGTGCCCTCGAGCCGCCCGTCCCGGTGCACGATGAGCGTCGGCTCCATGGGCCCAGCGGGCCCCAGCCGGGAGGCTCCGGCGGCCGGCTCGGGTGAGCCCGCGGGCAGGACGCTGACGACCACGCGGTCCGAGTGGCGATCGGCCGCCGTCGCCCGGGCAGCGTCAAGGACTGCCGGCGGGATGGACGGCTGCACGAGCACATCGATGGTGCCGCCACAGGCCAGCCCCACGTCGTGCGCCTCCGCGTCGCTGATGCCGAAGCGAACCACGCGCTGCAGCCCCGTCTGGCGCGCCTCGGCCATCCGCTCGGCCGTGGCCCCCTCCACGCAGCCACCGCTGACCGATCCCTCGATGCGACCATCGGCGGCCAGCAGCATCACGGCACCTTCCCGGCGAGGGGCGGAGCCGTACGTCCGGATGACCACGCCGCGAGCGATGCCTGTGCCTTCGGGCAGCCAGGCCTCGAGCACCGGCAGCAGCTCCCTCATGCCACGACCCCGACGCGCGGCGGCCACGCCGATCCGGGCGCCCGGTGGATGCGGGGCCGGCCATGGCGATCGGGGCGCCGGCTGCGGTGGTCGGCCATCTCCGCGAGCAGCTCACCCAGGCGCTGCAGCGAAGCCAGGTCGTTGACGGCGACCAGGTCATCGATGTAGGGATAGGCCGCCGCCATGCCGCCCGCCAGCGGCTGGTAGTACTCGCTGCCGGCCAACGGGTCCAGCCAGATCAGCCGATGGCAGCTGCGCTGCAGGCGGGCCATCTCTCCCCGGACCAGGGCGGGGTCGCCCCTGTCCCAGCCGTCCGACACGATGATGACCACGCCGCTGGAGCGGAGACCGCGGCGCGCCCATTCGCGGTTGAACTGGCGCAGGGAGGCGCCGATGCGGGTGCCGCCGGACCAGTCGGATACGGCCGCCGTGACCCGTTCCAGGCCGGCATCGGGATCGCGCCCGGTCAGCTCGTGGGTCACGCGGGTGAGGTGCGTCCCGAAGACGAAGGCCTCCGTGCGCACGGCGGAGACGCGGTGCAGGGCCATGGCGAAACGGATGAGCAGGCGTGAGTGACGCTCCATGGAGCCGCTGATGTCGCAGATGACGGTGATCGATCGCGGCCGCATCGCGGGCCGCCGCCACAGCCATTCCACGAGGTCGCCGCCGTGCTGCAGGTTGGCCCGGTACATCTGCCGTGTCGCCACCAGCCGTCCGTGGCGGTGCAGCTCCTGTCGTCGTGCGCGGCGCATCTCCAGGCGCGGGTGCAGCTGGTCGACCAAGCGCTCGGCATCACGCAGCTCCTCGGGGCTCATGCGGTCGAAGGGCTTGTGAAGAAGCCGCTCCCGCTCGCTCCAGGAGAGCGACCCGGCGGCGTCATCCTCGGGCGCCGCGCCTTCGCCGTCCGCCTCGGCCTCGTCGCCTGTGCTGCCGGTCACCTCGGTCGCCCCGTCCACTGCCGCCGCTCCCGCCAGCGACGATGGATCCTGCTCTCCCGCCGCGGCCTCCAGGAGCAGCTCGGGCGCCATGGGCTCGATGGCCAGCTCGTAACGCTGCCAGAAGCGGGCAAAGACCTCGTCGTACACCGGCACCTCGTCGCGGCGCCGTACGAAGATGGCCAGGCCGGCCGCGCGCACCTGCTCACGCTCGCCGATGTCGATGAGCGTCAGCGCCCGCGAGTAGTCGATGGCGGCCCCGATGTCGGTGCTGATGCCGGCAGCGCGCAGCGCGCGCGTGAACAGGAGCGCGTTCCAGAAGAAGGCGCTGCCGGAGACGCCGCTGAACGCCTTGCCCCTTTCCACCATGCTCGCTCAGGCCACGCCTGCGGCCGTCTCCTCCAGGTAGGCCGCGGCGGTCGCACCGCGGATGGCACGCACGTCTTCCTCGTACTTGAGTACCACACCGAGGGTCTCATCGACCAGCGCGGGCGTGAGTCGTCCGGCCCCCAGGGCGAGCAGCGCGGCGGCCCAGTCGATGGTCTCGGCCACGCCCGGCACCTTGGTCAGCTGTCCTGCCCGCAAGCGCTGCACGAAGGCGACGATGGCGCCGGCCAGCCGTGCCGGCGTGTCGGGCACGCGCGCCAGGACGATCTGGTACTCGCGCTCGGCATCGGGGTAATCGATCCAGTGGTAGAGGCAGCGGCGCTTCAGTGCGTCGTGGACCTCGCGCGTGCGATTCGACGTCAGGATCACTCGTGGCGGCCGTTCGGCTCGCAGCGTGCCGATCTCGGGGATGGTGACCTGGAAGTCGGAGAGGATCTCCAGCAGGAACGCCTCGAACTCTTCGTCAGCCCGGTCGATCTCGTCGATCAGCAGTACGGGCGCGACACCGTCCTCCACCTCCAGCGCCTGCAGCAGGGGACGCTTCAGCAGGAAGCGCGGAGCGAAGATGTCGTGGGCGCGAGCGTCGTCCAGCTTGCCTTGGGCCTCGAGCAGGCGGATCTCGAGCATCTGGCGCGGATAGTTCCACTCGTAGACCGCGGTGTTGACGTCCAGCCCTTCATAGCACTGCAGTCGGATGAGTCGAGCTCCCAGCGTGGACGCGAGGGCCTTGGCCAGCTCGGTCTTGCCCACGCCAGCCTCACCCTCCAGCAGCAGCGGCCGGCCCAGGCGCAGGGCCAGGAAGACGGAGGTGACGAGCGCGCGATCGGCGACGTAGTGCAGGTCGGCCAGGGCGTGCTGCAGGTCATCGATGGTGTCAGGCTGTCGGGGCATGCTCGGACTGTAGCGCGCATCGGCCGGCGGCGACGGCGACGAGTGGGCCCTCGGACAGGGAGGCCCCGGCGGCTCGGGCGGCCCCGGCGGCCACGACGGCTCGGGCGACCGTGCGGCCCAGGGTGTTGCGCGGGTCACGCAGTTTGCTATGTTCCCTGAGACCAAAGAGGGATGAGGAGCCAGATGACGGACGAGCCGACGCCGAACCTGGGACCGACACACGACGAGACGGCGACCCTCGAGGGACGGGCGCCCGGGGAGGCCCACAACTCGGATGCGATCCTGCCGTTCGGGGAGCGGCTCGATGAGATCGCCCAGGAGCGCTTCAACCGCACCGACTGGATCGAGCTGGCCGCCGCGATCATCCTCGCGCTGGCCACGATCGTGGCCGCATGGTCCGCGTACCAGGCCACACGCTGGGGTGGCGAGCAAGCGAAGGCTACCCGCAACGCGCTCGCGGCCAAGGCTGATGCGACCCAGCAGACGAACATCGCCGCGACCGTGGTTCAGATCGATGTCCAGCTCTGGACCCTATGGCTGCAGCAGCACGCTGACGAGAACCAGGCCGGCGCCGACTTCGTGCAGATCCGCTTCCGCGACGAATTCAGGCCGGCCTTCGAGGCTTGGCTGGCCCAGGTCCCGGCCGGCGAAGCCCCACCCTCGACGCCATTCACCATGGAGACGTACGCCCCGGCCGCGGGGGCTGAGGCGGAGCGCCTCAACGCACAGGCAGACGAGTTCGCGCACCAGTCCGCGGAGGCCAACCAGACCGGCGACAACTTCGTGCTGGTGGCCGTGGTGATGGCCAGCGTGCTCTTCTTCGCCGGCGTGGGCACGAAGCTCAAGGGCCGCGGTGTGCGCCTCTTCATGCTGCTCTTCGCGGCGCTGTTCTTCGTGGGCGGCGTCACGTTCATGCTGAGCATGCCCCAGAACGTGGGGATCTAGAAGGTGGGCAACAGGGGCATGATGATCCGCACAGGCATCGGTCGTCCGGCTGGTGTAGCCGGGTCCGATGTGCTCGGCACGCACGTGATCGGCCAGCGGGGACCGGCCGACGTCGCATCTGTGCGTGGGACGCACGTGACTGACGCGGAATGGCCGGTCCATGCAGGGCACGTGCGCCCCGCGCACACGAGCGGTCTGACGGGCAGCAGGCGTGCCTGACAGGCAACTCCCTGACAGCCTCGCGAGGACCGCCGGGCGTTATGTGCGTGGGAAGCACGTCCCGGTCCAGCTCGGGTCCGCCTCCGTCGAGTGCGCGCCTTGTCGACACAGGGGAACGGAGGCTGCCACGCCGCGGACGGCGCCGGGCCGCCGCGAACCGAACCTGATCACCCCCTCCGCAGCAGAGGCTCCCTGATGGACATCGGCTTCACCGAGATCGTCGTCGCCGCCGTCATCCTGTCGCGGCTCATCGGCCCACTGTTCATCCCGCGCTTCCCGCTGCCGGCGATCATCGCCAGCCTGCTCATCGACGGCATCGACCAGACCGTCTTTCAGGTCCTGCTGCCGGACGCCGACCTGTCGAACTACCAGAGCTACGACAAGGCGCTCGACATCTACTACCTCGTCATCGCCTTCATCACGACGATGCGCAACTGGACCAACCAGGTCGCGGTCTACATCGCGCGCTTCCTCATCTTCTAT
>DATHSE010000271.1:0-2170 GCA_035464455.1 Anaerolineae bacterium
GCGATGCCGCCGCTGCCGCTATGTCTTCCTTCGTGACCAGCACGCGCGGCAAACCCGCACCGAGGAGTTGCGGGGCCCTTCATCGATTCCTAGGTCGTCTTGAGCGGACGGCAGGTCATGACTGCACGGCGCTCGACAAGCAGCAGAGGAGAGCGCGAGAAGAGCAGCGAGCGTAAGGTGACGTTGCGGGACAACGCTCGAGCAGCAGGAACGCGATCAGGGACCAGGACCAGATGGGGGGAGATGTCATGACAGCGACACGTCGGCAGCGCGCGATCATCGTCGCGGGAGCCATGCTCGTATCGACACTGCTCGTCGGCTGCGAATACGCCTGGGTGGCTGACCCAGGTTTGACGAAGGAGGGCAGGGAGAGAATCGAGCAGGCAGCCGAGCAGGATGCGCAGGCGACCCCGCCTCCACAGGCCGAGCCCGATCAGGTGCTCGCGACGGGCGACGTCCTCTCCGTCCGTGTCGACTTCGGGGACAGCGGAGCCAGCCTGGTCAGGGTGCGCATCGATAACGATCGCACCGGCTGGTACGACTGGATAGAGGACATGTGTCTTGCCGACGGCTGTGTACTGGCAACCGAACTGAAGTCGCACCAGGACTTCGATTTCGGCTCGGTGAACTTCAACAAGCAGCTCGAACAGCCGGAATACTACGACCCCAAGGACGTCCCGGGCGACTACCAGCTCACCATCGAAGCCGACACCGGACACAGCCGTCATGCCGTCGTGCGGTGGGACGGCGAGCAGTTCGTCCCGAACCTGCTCTACTTCTCCCTCGACTGAGACCTGCCGGATCGTCAGGCCCAGCTCCAGCGTGCATGCGGCCGGAGCCGTGGACGAGCCCCGGCAGTTTCTATCGCTGTCTGACAGTCTGCCCGATGATCAGGAGCCGAAGGCCGCCCTGAAGAAGTCGCCGACGCGACGCTCGTACTCATCGGGCTGGACGAACATGGCGTCGACGTGGCCGGCGTCGGCCACGATCCACCGCTCGGTCAGGACGCCGGCCGAGCGGGCGGCGCTGTCGAGGATCTCGGCATGCGAGACGTCGATCAAGCCATCGAGCGTCCCGTGGACGATGAAGAGGTGACGCCCGCGCAGGTTGGCCAGCTCGCCGGGCAGCGAAGGGGAGCCGATGTCATCTCCCGACACGATCCGCGCCAGTGGCTGTGCGATCGGGGCCAGCCAGCGCGGGAGACCCGCCTCCTCGAGGCCATCGGCGATGCGCCGCATGATGTCGGCGTAGCTGCTCTCCGCCCACACGGCTGCGACGCGTTCGTCCTGCCCTGCTGCGATGATCGCGGAGGCGGCGCCCATCGAGGTGCCGAACAGGCCGATGCGGTCTGGCGCGGCACCCTGGTCCACCAGCCAGTCGACGGCCCCGAGCACATCGCGGTACTCCTTGGCCCCGCCGGCGACGCGGCCATCCTCGACGGTGGATGCACCATGGTCGCGCAGGTCGAATAGCAGGACGCCGTACCCGAGACGATGGAGCATGCCCGTAGGGGCGAGGACCACCGGGTCGCGGACGCAGGTGCCGAACCCATGGATGACCACGACACTGCCGGCCGAGGGACCACTGCCGGCCGTAGGACCGCCGCGCGGTGGCAGCCACCAGGCGCGCAGCTCGATGCCCGGGTCGCGACTGGGGATACGGACCTCGTGGTAGCCGGCCGCGAACCAGCGGCTCCCGTCGAAGTCAGGCACGGCCGATCCGATGCCGCGGATCGACCACGCGCTCGGCGAGTTGTCGCCGAAGCGCTCGTCGCAATCGGCGGGCACGCGAGTCACGCGGTCGTACTCCGCGACCGCCGCGCCGAATCCCAGCGCGGCAGTCACGACCATCCCGAGGAGCATGATGGTGACGAGCTTTCGTTTGGTCGCGCTCATGGTGATCCTGGCTTGGGCATGGTAGCCGCGATCGTCGCGGATGATGCCGATGCGCGCCCCTGGCCGGGTCCTGGCCGCTCGGCGTCTGGCGGCACATCCCGGGCAGAGACGGCTCGCCCCCATCGCACCCAGCCACCGGCCGGCTGGGATTGCCCGACACGCCGAGCTCAGGTACCTCGACACGGGAGACCGCGACTGCCCCTCGTCGAGAGAATGCGACGACGCCCCCGCCAGGACGCCTAGCGGGGCGTCGATGCGTCGGTCGACCCCCTGCT
>DATHSE010000272.1:0-1682 GCA_035464455.1 Anaerolineae bacterium
GACCGCACCCGCAAGGAGGTGCTCGTCGACTTCGGCTTCCGGCTGCCCTCGGCGCTCGACAATCGCCCCCTGACCTTCGAGGAGTTCGAGGCTCACCTCGACCAGGTCGTGCACATGAGCGCCACTCCCGGGCCGTGGGAGCTGCAGCGCGCCGAGGGCGTGGTGGAGCAGCTGATCCGGCCCACCGGCATCGTCGATCCACGCATCGAGGTGCGGCCCACCGAGGGCCAGATCGACGACCTCATCGACCGCATCAAGGAGCGCGTGGACCGCGGCGAGCGCGTGCTGGCGACCACCCTCACCAAGCGCATGGCCGAGGACCTGGCCGACTACCTCCACGAGATGGGCGTGCGCGTCTCCTACCTGCACAGCGAGGTGGACACGCTCGAGCGGGTGCAGATCCTGCGAGACCTGCGCCTGGGCGTCTACGACGTGCTGGTGGGCATCAACCTGCTGCGCGAGGGCATCGACCTGCCGGAGGTCACGCTGGTGGCCATCCTCGATGCCGACAAGGAGGGCTTCCTGCGCAGCGCCTGGTCGCTCATCCAGGTCATCGGCCGTGCTGCCCGCAACACCGGCGGCGAGGTGGTCATGTACGCCGACCGCATCACCGAGTCGATGCGCGTGGCGATCGACGAGACCGACCGTCGCCGCGCTGTGCAGGAGGCCTACAACCGGGAGCACGGCATCGAGCCGACGACGATCATCAAGGAGATCCGCGACATCAACGACCGCCTGGCCGCGGTCGCTGAGGCGCCGGGGGCCTACGACGCCAGCGGCCGCGAGCTGTCCGAGCTCAGCCAGGCGCAGGTGGAGAAGATGGTCCGGCAGCTCGAGGCCGAGATGAAGAATGCGGCCAAGCAGCTCGAGTTCGAGCGGGCGGCCGCGCTGCGTGACGAGATCCAGGACATCCGCATCCGCGTGCTCGAGCAGGACGCTTCGGTGGCGGTGCTCAAGCAGGCGGAGCGGGCGGCCGGGACGGAGCGGGCGGACGGTGACCGAGGGGCCGGGACCGCGCGGGCGGCGGCGACTGACCGCGTCGCGACCCCGACTGCCAAGCCGTCCGAGCGGGCGGCGGCGCGCAAGGCCGGTGAGCGACGCGGCCGCCGCGAGGGTGCCGAGGAGTCGGCGCTGGAGGTGACCGAGGTCAGGGTGCTGCCGGCGGGCGAGGACATCGTGGATGTCGGGGACATCGTGGACATCGATGCGGGCACCGCGGCCGATGTCTTCCCTGGGCTCAAGGACTCACACGAGGATCTGGATGAGGGCTGGATGGCACGCTGGCTGGACCGTCCCACCTGGGATCGCCGCGTTACCCCCAACGTCATCAAGCGCACGGGGACGCGGCCGAAGCGACGGCGCTGAGGCGGCGGCTGCCACCGGTGCGGCGCCGACCCCAGCGAACCCCAGCCTGCCATCGCGCCCCGATGACCGATGGATCGACGATCCGCGACGGCTAGCGGCGGTGGCGCGGCGGCTGGTGGCGCCGAGGCGGCGGTAAGGCCACCCCCGGCCCGCTACCGCGCCCCGATGACCGATGGATCGGGCATCGATGTCGGGCATCGATGGCGGCACGGCGGTGGCACCAGCTTCGCCCATCCATCGGCTGGCCGATGACGGCTCCGGCCGGCGCTGGGCCTGTGCTAGCCTCGCCCGATGGACGAGCAGCGGGCCCCGGAACC
>DATHSE010000273.1:0-7246 GCA_035464455.1 Anaerolineae bacterium
CATGGCGACGCTCGCGTGTCCTGGCGTCCCCTACGCCCGGCGCACTCCCGGGACCTCGGCGCTCGGACGCGGAGCCTGGATGGGGACGGTCATGAGCATCTCTCCGACGATGGCCTGGGGCTCGACGCCGCGGATGGAGGCAGAGGTCTTGAGGATGATGCGGTGCGCCAGCGCTGGCACTGCCAGTGCCTTGATATCGTCGGGGAGGACATAGTCACGGCCGGTCAGCGCAGCGAAGGCCTGACCCGCCCGATACAGCGCCAGCGAGCCGCGCGGCGAGGCGCCCAGGTACACGTCGGGGTGGGAGCGAGTGGCGCTCACCAGCCGCACGATGTAGTCGGAGATCGCGGGGTCCACGTAGATCTCCCGCACGGCTTGCTGCAAGGCACGCACGTCCTCCGCGTTGGCCACCGGCGTGAGGCCGTCGACGGGGTGAGCGCGCTTCTGCTCGTCGAGGATGAGCATCTCATCCAGCGGTTCGGGGTACCCCATCCGCAGCCGCAGCATGAAGCGGTCCAGTTGTGCCTCCGGCAGCGGGAACGTGCCTTCGTACTCGATGGGGTTCTGCGTGGCGATGACCATGAATGGCCGTGGCAGCGGGCGCGTCGTACCGTCCACGGTCACGTGCCGTTCCTCCATCGCCTCCAACAGCGACGACTGGGTCTTCGGCGTGGCACGGTTGATCTCGTCGGCCAGCACGATCTGGCTGACCACGGGGCCCGGCCGGAACTCGAACTCCTGCGTCTTCTGGTTGTAGATGGAGAGGCCGGTCACGTCCGAGGGGAGCAGGTCCGGCGTGAACTGGATCCTCCGGAACGAGCACTGCAGGCTGCGAGCCAACGCTCGTGCCAGCATCGTCTTGCCGGTCCCAGGGACGTCCTCGATGAGCAGGTGGCCCTCGCACAGCAGGGCCACCAGCGCGAGACGCACCTCGCGGTGCTTGCCCACGATGACGCGCTCGACATTGGCGGCGACTCGCTCGCCGGACTCCTGGATCTTGACCACTACATTCCGGTCCTCGTGCTCGGGGGTGCTGCTGCGAAGTGCTGCGGCCCAATCGTAGCGGACATGGCCGGTACCGCTGCCTGGTGGCCCCCGGGACCATCGTTGCCCGTTGGCGCCGGAACCCTCGTGCTGGTAGCCTGCAGGCCAGAGTGATCATCATGCTCTGCCTGCGCCCAGCTGAAACCCCCTCAGCGCCTGCCCGCCGGAGACACCGCCTCGCGCCATGACCGACCCCATCCTTCAGTCGTTCTGCGAACGCTGTGGCACGCGCTACACGCTATCCGAGGTCGAGGTCAAGTCGCCCGAGCCCCCCAAGGGCCGACTGAGCCTGTTCGGACGGCGGCCCGCGCCAGAGCCCGCGGATGCGGACCCAGCAACCGCATCGCCTGCCTCGGAGGCTGCCGAGCAGTTCGCCGGCTCCTTCCACTTCTGTCTGGACTGCCGCCAGTACGTCTGCACCACGTGCTGGAACACGGAGGCAGGCGGCTGCCTGACCTGCCGACAGCCCGGCGTGGTCGACCGTCCGAGTGGCTCATCGAAGACCACCCGCGTCGAGTCACCCCCGCTGGACGCTTGGCCGGCGGATGACGTCGCGCGAGCTGCCCTGGCAGCAAGCGCGCAGCCCACGGGTGTCGCGCCCCCGGGAGACACGGCGTCTGGGACGGTGGAGCTGGACGAATGGGGCCGACCGCGACAGCCACGCCCAGCCGAGGCTGCGCCCGATGAGGACACGACGACGCCGCTGTTCGGTTCACAGGGCGCTGAGGCGGACCCATGGCGGGGGGTCGTCTTCTCGGCGGACGAAGCCCGCGTGGAAGGTGCCGCCCGGGCGACCGAGCCGCCCGCTCCAGCCGACCTCAGCAGTCGCCTTTCGCCCGAGCACCCAGCACCGGCCTGGCCGGTTCCTGGCCTCTCCAGCACCGACGTCGGGAGTCCGCCCGAGCCCGCCGATACCAGTTCCGCTGCCCCCGATCGCTCGGAGCACCACGCCGCCCAGCCGTTCCCGGCCGACGAGGGGATGCCGACGGCGGTGGATCGCCTGCAGAGCCCTGACGATCGGCCGGCGATCGATGCGAACGAGTGGGCCCGCTCCAGCGCTGCCATCGTGCGACGTGCCAGCCTGTACGGAGCGCCGCCCCAGCCGCAGCCCGAGCCGGACCTGCCGCCCCAGCCGCAGCCAGCACCCGAGCCCGAGCCCGAGCCGGTCCCTGATGTGCCACTGCCTCCGTCACCCATCACGCCGATCGTGCCGCCTCCCACGCCGCCCAACATCGAGGTCTGGAACCCCAGAAGCGAGCCGGGCCCATTCAGCCAGCCCTACCAGCCGCCTGCCCCGCCTGTCCCGCCGATGCCGCCACCACCATTCATGGGCGGCCCGTCTCCCGGCATGCCGATGTCAGCCACGCCCGTACCGCCCCCGCCACCGCTAGCGCCGCAGGTCGATGGCGTGCCCTCTGCCCCGCCTCCCGGCATGCCGATGTCAGCCAGGCCCGTACCGCCCCCGCCACCGCCGCCAATGGCACCCAGGCCCGGAAGCGGCGCCTACCTGTGCACCAGCTGTGGCCTCCCCTTGTCGACCAAGGCTCGCTTCTGCCGCCGCTGCGGCGCGCCGCAGGGCTGACCGGCTCTCGTCAGGGCCCTGTCACCACGACGGCGGTCCATTCCGAGCCCGGTCCCGATCGCGGCGCAGGCGCGCGAATGCGGCGCCATACACGAGTGCCTGGAACACCAGGTTGAACCAGATGAGCGAGATGAACACGCTTCCGACGATCCCCAGCGTCAGCCACTGTCGCACCAGCAGCGGCGCAACCCAGCCGAAGAGCGAGGTGAACAGGCCGATGATGACGCCGACGATGACAGCCGGCCAGAGCGCCTGGCGCAGGCTCGGACCGTCCGGCGGCACGACCACGTAGACCATCAGCACCGCCAGGAAGGCGATGCCGACGGCGCCGGCGATGCCGACGGCGCCGGATATCTGCACGACGTCGATGTCGCAGGCACTGTCTACCAGCGGTAGGTCCAGCCCGCTGAGTGCGCTGCATCGTGCATCGAACCACTGGCCGAGGAGTGGCAAGGCGAAGACCAGCAGCACCGCCAGCAGCAGCACGCCCAACACGACCACGACGGCGATGACACCGCGCACCCGTGTCTGCAGGAAGTCGCGCGATCCCCGCCCGGGGAACATCCGCTCCATCGCGCCCTGCAGGGCGCCATAGAAGCCGCTGGCGCCCCACAGCAGGCCGAGCACGCCGATGACCGTGCCGGTGCGACCGTTGTCGGCCAGTCCGTCGATGACTTCCTCCGCGACATCGCGGACGGGGTCGAGCTGGTCGACAAGGCTCCGGATGAGCTGATCACGCAGCGTCGGGTCCTCCACCAGCACGCCCAGCAGGCCGACGAACAGGAGTAGCGCCGGCACGAGCGTGAAGAATCCGAAGTAGGCAAGAGCGCCGGCCAGCATGCCGCCACCACCGCGATCGTACGTGCGCATGACATCCATGACGGCGAGCACCGGAGGCATGCGCAAGGTCGCGCGCTGGAGCGCCTCGAGGCGCCCACGCCAGCCGAGCACCGGGGGCTGGCGCTGTGGCCTGCCGTCCTGATCCGGAGGCGTGTCGCCTCCGCCGGTCACGCCTCCAGATCCTCGAACAATCCCGCCTGGACCTGGCTCGCCCTCAGACCCCGGCGGCTTCTCGGCCGCAGCATCGCCCGCACCTGCGCACGTCGCACGTAGATGTTCCGTCCCGGCTGGATCGATTGCAGCTTGCCCGTGTGGGCCCAGCGCGCCAAGGTCGAGCGGCTGATGGGCACGTTCGCCTCAGCGAAGATGCTGGCGGCTTCGGCAAGACTGATCCAATCGGATGCGACACGGGGCATGCCACGGACCTCCCGCTACCCGTCCTTCGAGCCGGCCGACGAGGCCGCTGTCTTGCGGGCCCCGTCCACCGACCGCGACGGCGCGTCCTGGCCGCCGCCGGCCGACGTCCCAGTGCCACTTGCGTTCGCTTCACCGGCGCCCTTCCCGGTGCCGCCGGTACCCTTCGCGGATTCCGTCGCTGGATCGGCGGCACCACCCGTTGACTTGGCTCTACTGGCCGAGGCGGCGTCCTTCTTGGCCCAGCCGCTGCCCTTGAAATGGATGGCCGGCGTGGACAGTGCCTTGCGCATGGCGCCACCGCAGGAGGCACAGACGCTGGGGCCACCGTCGTTGATGCCGTGCATGACCTCGATCTCGCGGCCGCACTGGGTGCATCGGTAGTCATAGATGGGCATCGATCAGCCTCGCAGCATCCGCATGCCGCACTTGGGGCAGAAGAACGCGCTCTTGCCGACCTGCGCGAAGTGACAGTGCGGGCAGATCAACCCGGCGCCCGAGTCGGGTGGCAGCGGGCGATCGAGATCCACGACCTCGGCAGCGCCTCGACTGCCGACGATGGCGACAAGGATGCCGCTGAGAAGGCGCGTGGCATTGCGCTCGGTATCTCCCCGCACGCCCCTGCCGCCCCAACCCACGATGCCGCGCACCATCTGGTCGCCCGTGACCTCGTCCCAGTAGGAGGCTACGGCTCCGATGATGCCGTCGTAGTCAGGGTAGCCCGCGGCATCGACCTCGCCGTCGAGCAGGCTGATGGCGATCGTCTCGAAAGCCGGGTCGATCGCGTTGAGCGTCTCGAGCACCATCAGGCCGTGGCGCGTGATCGGCGCCCGATGGTGATGCGCGTTCAGCCACTGGGATGCCTCGATGGTCCGCATCACCGCCGGGTTGGCGTCGGCGAACTGCGGATCGAGCGGCTCGACCACCTCGATGGGCGTCGTGGCGAACTGCGCCAGCATCATCGGTAGCGCCGCGACAGAGCCCTCGCCGGGGGCGAAGCGGACGCCCTTGCTGCTGCGGGCGCGGTAGGTCAGCTTGAGCTCGTAATCCTCGGCCGGTGGCTCCTCGGTGAGGATGCCGGGGTCGGGCAGCCCCATCGACGGCGGCCCTGCGGCCGGCTCATCCTTCTTGCGCTTGAGGAAGTCGAAGGTCACGGACGATTCCCTTGTTCAGCCGGCGGAGAGGCATCGCACACCCTCATCCTAGCGTCTCATCCCGGGCGGAGCGACCGAGCTTTCCCCAGGCGACCCGATCAGGCGTCGAGATGCGCGCGGATGCGCGCGGCAACCGCTCGCAGCTCAGCTTCTCGGGCTCGGACTCCGTCGACGATGGAGGCCGGTGCCTTGCTGGTGAAGGAGTGGTTGGCCAACTGGGCTTGCGTGGCGACGAGCATCTTCTCCGTCTCAGCCAGCTCCTTCTCCAATCGTCCCCGGTCGCGATCGCGGTCCTCGGCCGTGACCGTCAGCCGCGCTTCCGCCCCTGCGCTGACGACCACCAGGGCGGTCGCATCGGTCCCGCCGCCGGGCGAGTCCGCGACCCTCGGACGCACGCGGGCAAGCCGTGCAACCACGTCGGCGAGAGCCTCGAAAGCCGCCACGCGGTCGGCCTGGTCGAAGCTCAGCTCGGCCTCCAGCCAGGTGCCCGGTTCGATGCCCGCGTCGGCCCGAGCGTTGCGCATCTGGGACACCAGCTCGATGATGTCGGCCACGGCGGCCGCCTGGCGCTCATCGGCGGCCGATGCCAGCCCGTCATCGACCGGCCAGGCAGCGGTGATGAGCATGTCGCCATCGTCGGGCCGGTGGGGCAACCTGCCCCAGATCTCCTCGGTGATGTGCGGCATGACCGGATGCAGCATCCGCAGGTACCGGTCCAGGACCCACGCCAGCACCTGCCACGTGGCGGCTCGCACCCCGGCTGCCACCTCCGGCCCAAGCCGGACCTTGGCCATCTCCAGGTACCAATCGCAGTACTCCGACCAGATGGCCGTGTGCAGGATGCGCGTGGCTTCCGCGAACTGGAAACCGGCGTAGGCGGCGTCGGCATCGCGCAGGGCAGCGTGGCAACGGGACAGGATCCAGTGCTCGGCCGGACCGAGAAGATCGCCGGGTGGCAGCGTGAGGGCAACGTCAGCGGGCAGCTCCGACGGCTTGGCGCCCAGCACGAAGCGCGCGGCGTTCCACAGCTTGTTGGCGAAGTTCCGCGCACCCTCGAGGCGGGATGGCCCCAGGCGCTGGTCGGCGCCGGGTGCGGCACCGTTGATGAGCGCGAAGCGCAGGGCATCGGCGCCGATCTCGTCCATGACCAGGAGCGGGTCGATGACGTTGCCCTTGGTCTTGGACATCTTCTTGCCGTAGGGGTCGCGGATGAGACCGCTGAGGTAGACCACGCGGAACGGCTCCTCGTCGGTCAGCCACTCGCCCAGCATCATCATGCGAGCGACCCAGAAGAAGATGATGTCGTGCCCGGTCTCCATCACCTGCGTCGGATAGTACGTGCGCAGATCGTGCGAATCGTCGGGCCAGCCCAGCGTGGAGAATGGCCACAGCCCGCTGGAGAACCAGGTGTCGAAGGTGTCGTCGTCCTGGGTCAGCTCGAAGGAGCGGCACTCGACGCAGCGCCCCGGACCGGTCTCCACGTCGGTGACGGTGACGTGGCCCTTCGGGCAGTACCAGGCCGGGATGCGATGGCCCCACCACAGCTGGCGGCTGACGTTCCAGTCGTAGATGTTCTCCAGCCAGTCGAAGAAGACCTTCTCGAAGCGCTCGGGCACGAAGCGCGTGCGCCGCTCGCGGACAGCCTGCATCGCGCGCTCTGCCATGGGCTTGACCTGGATGAACCACTGCGTCTTGAGCCGCGGTTCCACGATGTCGTCGCTGCGCTGGCAGCGACCGATGGCCATCTCGTGCTCCTTCACCTCGACCAGGTCGCCGGCGGCAGCCAGGTCCTCCAGGATCCGCAGGCGACATTCCTCGCGGCTCAGGCCTGCGTAGGGCCCGGCATTCGCGTTCATGCTGGCGGCGTCGGTCATGATGTCGATGCGAGGCAGGCTGTGCCGCTCACCGGTCTCGAAGTCGGTGTGGTCATGAGCGGGCGTGACCTTCACCGCGCCCGTCCCGAAGTCACGCTCGACGAAGTCATCGGCCACGATCGGCACGTCTCGCTCCACAAAGGGGATGCGCACCATGCGGCCGACCAGCTCGAGGTAGCGGTCGTCATCGGGGTGCACGGCCACGCCGGTGTCGCCCTGGATGGTCTCGGGTCGCGTGGTCGCCACGGTGATGGTCTGGTCCGGGCTGGGCTCGCTGCCCGGCGCCGCCCCTTGCGGCAGCAGGTGGTAGCGGATGGACCACAGCTTCCCCTGCTCGG
>DATHSE010000274.1:0-2755 GCA_035464455.1 Anaerolineae bacterium
CCTGAATTCACGCAACACTCCGTCCGCCTCTACGGGCGGCCCGATCGCATCTACGAGCGCCAGGGCATGTCCGCCGCGAGCGCAGCGGAGCCCCTGCTCGAGGTCACGAGCCAGCTGCAGCGATCGGACGCGGTGATGCGGACCACGCCAGACATCCCGGCTACGCAGTTCGCAGACCTTCTGCGGGCCGGACTGGAGGCGTTCTTCACGCGGGACCGCGTCGAGGTGGTGGTCGATGCCGGCATGTCCGCCAAGGCCGCCGCCGGCAGCAAGCGCGTCAAGGTGCAGGCCGGCGCCTTCTTCTCATCACTCGACCTCGCCCAGTTGCTCAACCACGAGGCCTTCATCCACACCGCCACCAGCGTCAGCGGGAAGCACCAGCCACATCTCAAGGTGATGGGCCTCGGCGCCCCCCGTACGACGCGCACGCAGGAGGGCCTGGCCGTCTTCTCGGAGCTCATCACCTACTCGATCGACCTGGTGCGGCTGCGCCGGATCGCCCTGCGCGCGAAGGCGGTCGAGGCTGGCCTCGCCGGCGCCGACTTCATCGACGTCTTCCGCATCTATCTGGAGGGTGGCCAGAGCGAAAGCGACGCCTACAACTCCGCCCAGCGTGTCTTCCGCGGCGGCGACGTGCGCGGCGGGGTGGTCTTCACCAAGGACGGCGCCTACCTCGAGGGACTGCTGCTCGTGCAGACCTTCCTGCGCAAGGTCATCGCCGACGGCCGCGCCGAGCTCATCCCCATCCTCTTCGCCGGGCGCATGACGCTGGGCGACGCGCTGGAGCTGCAGCCGCTCTTCGAGAGCGGCACCCTGGCACCAGCCCGATACCTCCCTGACTGGATCTCCGGGCTCCGCCGGCTGAGTGCCTACCTGGCGTACTCGCTGGTAAGCGGCCGCATCCGACTGGAGCGCGTCGAACTGCCCCGCTTCCTGGAGCTGGATGAGACGGCGATGACCTGAGCGGGCTCAGGCCGGCACGGGTCAGCCCCGCAGGCTCCTGAGGCCCTCGAGGTCGTCGGCCTCGACCGCGAGCGTCACGCGCTGTGCCGATTCCTCCTCCTCGGCGATGAGCTGGGTAGGGATACGGAACCGTTGGCTGTCGGCAGCGGCCACGGACACCAGCACCGAGTCGACATCGCGCTCGATGACCTCGCCGATGAGGTCACCAGCGTGGTCGTAGACGTGCCAGCCGGCCTGGACGAGGTGCGCCTGTGGCTGCGCCGTCAGATCCCGGACGACACTGTCCTTCCCGTGCGCGCTCTTGGTGTCTGGATCCATGCCGGGAGCGTGGCAGCGGCGTCGTCGCATTTGCAGCCCCGAGGCCTCAGGCTGCCTAACAGCCGCATGACAGTCCTGCTGAGCCGCTCGCCGATGCGTGTCCGGTGCTCAGGCCGAGCATCGCGCCGTGCTGGGGCATCAGCCTCTCGTTGCGCGCCCGCGCAGGTAACATCCACACTCGCACCACACGATCAGCTTTCGGGGGGAGAGGAGCCGGCATGCCCCTGGTCGCCCACAACGCGCTGCCCACCTTCGAGCGCTTGCGCGCCGAGGGCGAGGAGGTGCTCAGCGTCGAGCGCGCCCAGCACCAGGACATCCGCGAGCTCCACGTGGGCCTGCTCAACATGATGCCCGACGCCGCGCTGCTCGTGACCGAGAAGCAGTACATGCGCCTGATCGGCGCCTGCAACCGCATCACCCAGATCTACGTCTACCCGTTCAGCGTGCCTGGCCTCGCACGCAGCGCAGGAGCCCGTGCCCACATCGCGGCCTTCTACGCCGACTTCCAGGAGCTCCAGTCGGCCGGCCTGGACGCCCTCATCATCAGTGGCGCCAACGTCACCAACCCCTCGCTCGACCTCGAGCCGTTCTGGGGTCCGCTGCAGGAGGTCATCAGCTGGGCGGCCGACAACGCCACCAGCATCCTCTGCTCGTGTCTCGCCACCCACGCGTTGGTGAAGCATCTCTACGGCGTGGACCGGGAGCCGCTCGCAGAGAAGCTCTGGGGCGTCTACCGCCACCGCGTCGTCGACCGCAGCCACCCGCTGACGCAGGACGTCAACACCCGCTTCGATGCGCCGCACTCGCGCTGGAACGACATCCCTCGCGCCAAGTGGGAGCAGGCCGGGCTGCGCGTCCTGGCCGAGAGCGAGCGCGCCGGCGTGCACCTCGCCACCAGCCCCGACGGTTTCCGCATCGTGTATTTCCAGGGGCATCCCGAGTACGATCGCAACAGCCTGCTCAAGGAGTACAAGCGCGAGGTCGGCCGCTTCCTTGACGGCGACCTCCAGGCACCGCCACCCTATCCCGAGCACTACATGACGCCAGAGTCCGACCACCTGGCACAGACCTACCTCCGCGATGCCATCGCCGCACGGGCCCATGGCGAGGCCGATCCGGGGTTCCCGGAGGCGTCCTTCGACGCCCACCTGGACAACACCTGGGGGGACACGGGCCGCGCGCTCTTCAACAACTGGCTAGGGCTGGTGTACCAGCTCACCGGCCTCGACCGCCACGAACCCTTCATGCCCGGGATCGATCCGAGCGATCCGCTGGGCATCGGCCCCCACCCCTGATCAGAGAGGACCCCCGAGATGAGAGACGAGACCCTCGCAGTTCACGCCGGCTACGTGACCGACCCGACCACCCGGTCAGTCGCCGTACCCATCTACCAGACGGTCGCCTACGAGTTCGATGACGCCCAGCACGGCGCCGACCTGTTCAACCTCGAGGTCGCTGGCAACATCTACACCCG
>DATHSE010000275.1:0-3724 GCA_035464455.1 Anaerolineae bacterium
CAGCGTGCGGCGGTCGGCCGAGAACACGCCGTCCTCGAAGCGTTCGTACAGTCCCTTGGCCCTGGCTGGCAGGGGCAAGCGCTCGACCAGCTGCCGGCCGAAGTTGCACAGCGTGAACAGGGCGACCGCAAGGCCGGCAACGACGATGAGGCCGACCGCCATGATGGCGCGGACGGTATCGTCGAGACCGGTTCGGAAGGACCAGAAGGCCGCCCCCAGGCCAAGGATGACGATGGCGAAGATGTCGAAGATGCGCTCGATGACGATGGTCCCAAAGGTCGCCGATAGCGACACCGGGAAGTTGACCTTCAGCAGCCAGGCTCGGTAGACCTCGCCAAGCTTGGCTGGCACCACGCTGTTGACGAGCCAGCTGACGAAGATGATCTCGGTAGCGTCCCGGACCCTGATCCGGGCGCCGATGCCGCGCAGCAGGAGCGACCAGCGATAGCCGCGCAGCGGGAAGCCGAGGTAGTAGATGACGAAGGCTGCCAGGAGCCAGGCTGGATCGGCACCCAGGACGTAGGCCACGAGCGTGTCGAGCTCGAAGCCCGGGAGCGCCAGCGCGAACAGCAGGAGCACGACGACCGGGACGATGATCGACGCCTGCGTGCGGCGATCGCGGAGACGCTGCGTGAGCGGGACCGCACCCTCGGAGAGCTCAGGCTGCAGGCGCGGGTCCTGCGCGGGCTCATCAGCGACGTCCGGAGCTGCCTCGAGGGCGAGCACGAATGGCTGTGTGCGTTCGTGGACCTGCTCGCGCTCATCGGCAGGACGGTTGGGTCCCTGGCTCATGCCGCCCCCTCCCTTCGTCCGACAGCTCGGATGCGGTCGTTGCCCCGAGCCCTGTTGGCGAGCTTGGCGATGGGTGTCCACAGGCGCACGTAGTAGGAGGCACGGCCCGTGACCAGCGCTGCAGCAGGCAGCAGAGCGAGCAACCCCTGGGCCGTGGTGAACCGTCCGGGCAGCACCGTCGAAGCGATACCCAGCTCGATGATGCTGTGAGCGTCGGACGAGGCGACGCCGGGGATGCCGTGGCGCTCGGCGAATGCGCCGGCGAGCGGATTGGCGTCGCGATACGCGCGCGCGTTGTGCGTCTCCACGTAGTCAACGATAGAGGCCAGCGCCTCCAGCTTCTGCTCTGCCTCACCAGCCTTGCTGCCACCCGAGCTGCGGAAGCTGTCGAAGGGGTGTGGCAGCCCCACCAGGCCACCCTGCTCGCGAATGGCCGCAGCCGTCTCCTCCGCCGATAGCCCAGGCGGCACGGGGCGCTCCAGGAACAGCCCCAGGATGTCACCGTCGGCGCTGCGGATCTCCTCGCCCACGATGACCTGCAGCTGTGCCGGCGCCAGGTCGCGTGCCCGCTGGGCACCGTCGATGCGCTCATGGTCGGTGATGGCCAGGTGCGTGAGACCCACGCGCACGGCCTTCTCGATCATCTTGCGAGGGTCAGCCAGCGAGTCGAACGAGGCCGAGCTGTGCGTGTGCAGGTCTGCGAAGGATCGGCCGCTCGCAGTGTCATCGAGCACTGGGCCCACGACTAGATGCGCTGCACGAGCGAGGCCTTGAAGAACTCGAAGTGCTCCATCGCGAGGCCCGTGCCCAAGGCCACGCAGTTGAGTGCGTTCTCGGCCACATGGCAGGGCACCCCCGTGACCTGCGTGAGCAGGCGGTCCATGTTGCGCAGCAGCGAGCCGCCGCCGGTCATCACCATGCCCTTGTCGATGATGTCGCTGGCCAGCTCCGGGGGAGTCTCCTCGAGCACAGCGCGCACCGCCGTGACTACCTGCTGCAGCGGCTTCTCCATGGCCTCCATGATCTCGGAACTGGTCAGTGGAATGGTCCGTGGCAGGCCTGCCACGAGGTCCCGGCCACGCACGTCGAACGTCAGCTCGCGCTCCAGCGGCAAGGCCGTGCCGATGGCCATCTTGACCTCCTCGGCCGTGCGCTCGCCGATCATCAGGTTGTACTTGCGGCGGATGTAGCTGGCGATGGCCTCGTCGAACCGGTTGCCCCCCACACGCAGCGACCGGCTCACCACGATGCCGCCCAGCGCGATCACGGCGATCTCGCTGGTGCCGCCACCGATGTCGATGATCATGTTGCCGGAGGCACCTGAGATGGGCACATTGGCACCGATGGCGGCCGCCAGTGGCTCCTCGATGAGGTAGGCCTCGCGCGCCCCGGCCTTTAGCGCCGCGTCGCGCACGGCACGCTTCTCCACGCTGGTCACACCAGAGGGAACGCAGACCATCACCTCCGGCTTGGTGAAGGTACGGCCGGCTTTGCGGATGAAGTAGCGCAGCATCGCCTCGGTGATGACGTAGTCGGCGATGACACCGTCCTTCATGGGCCGGATGGCGGAGATGTTGTCGGGGGTGCGGCCGATCATCTCCCGCGCCTCCTCGCCCACGGCCACGATGTGGTGGCTCTCGCTGACGGCGACGACCGAAGGCTCGCGGATGACGATGCCCTTTCCCTTCACGTACACGAGCACGTTGGCCGTGCCGAGGTCGATGCCGATCTTCATGCCGGGCTGACTATCGCTCAGGATCCGGTTCGATGCGCGCACCCAGATCGAGCAGCTTGTCCTCGATACCCTCGTAGCCACGACGGACGTGGTGGACGCCACGGATGGTCGAGCGGCCCTCGGCCGCCAGCGCACCAAGGATGAGCGAAGCGCCGGCGCGAAGGTCACTGACCTCCACCTCGGCGCCCTGCAGGCGAGTCGGCCCGGTGATGGTCGCGTGGTGGGCATCGGTGATCTCCGCCCGCGCACCCATCAGGCCCAGGTCGGTGAGCCATTCGAGTCGGTCCTCGTAGATGGTCTCGTGGACGGTGCTTCGACCGCGTGCCTGCGTCAGCAGCACACCGGTTGGCGGCTGCAGGTCGGTCGCCAGGCCGGGATAGGCGGCGGTGGTGATGTCCGTCGCGACGTAGGCCGTGGGATCGGCGCCGCGCACCGTGATGCGGTCGTCGGCGCCGCTGACTTCGACGCCGATCTGGGCCAGCACGTCGAGGAAGGCACCAAGATGCGTCGAGGGAGCGCCGCGGAGCGTGACCTTGCCACCGGTGACCGCGGCGGCGACCGCGAACGTGCCGGCCTCGATGCGATCGGCGACGACATGATGGGTCGCCCCGCGCAGCCGTCGCCGACCCTCGACCTCGATGACGTCGGGAGCAGTGCGCTCGACCTCGGCGCCCATGGCCTGCAGGAAGCCGATGAGGTCGTCGATCTCCGGCTCGCGCGCCGCCGGCCGGATGGTGGTGTGGCCATCGGCGAGGGTGGCGGCGAGGATGGCGTTCTCGGTGCCCATCACGGTCACGTGCGGGAAGACCACGTCGCCACCGCGCAGCCGGCCGGGAGCCCTGGCGAAGTAGTAGCCGTTGCGGTAGTCGATGGAGGCGCCGAGGGATTGCATGGCCTCGACATGCAGGTCGACGGGGCGGCGCCCGATGCGATCGCCACCGGGGTTGCTGATGATGACGCGGCCGAATCGCGCCAGCAGCGGACCCAGCAGGATGAAGCTGGCGCGCATCCGTGCCGCCGCCTCCAAGGGCACGCAGAGCCAGTCCCCGTCGCCGGCCGAGACCTCGTAGGTGTTGGGCTGGGGGTGGTCGACCACGACCCCGAGGTCCCTGCGCACCTCCGCCATCAGCGCGACCTCGGCGATCTCGGGCACGTTGGTGAAGCGGCAGCGTTCACCGGTCAGGGTCGCCGCCGCCA
>DATHSE010000276.1:0-10288 GCA_035464455.1 Anaerolineae bacterium
CAGGTTGGCCAGGCTGTGCTCGGGACGGTCCAGCCCGAGTGCTCCCAGCAAGGTGATGCGGGCAGCGCCGGCCTCGAGGGCCGTCAGCAGGCAGAGCTCCATGTCACTCTGGTCCTTGTCCCGTGGGGCCACCCGCAGCTCGACGCCCAGCTCCTCGAGACGGGCGCGATCGGCGTCCGCGAGCGAGTCGAAGTCGCCGACCACCACGTCCGGGACCAGGCCGGCGGCAAGGACGTGCGCGGCACCGCCATCGGCAGCGATCAGCAGTGCCCGGTCGCCGGGTCGGGCCAGGGCGGCGAGCAGCGCCGTGTCGACATCACCGTCGGCGACCACCAGTGCCCGGTCGAGCGAGGCCATGGACGTGGGAAACCTCCGTCTGGATGGGACGGAGGTTGCGTCATCGACTCCCTTCGCCGGTACGAACCGGATCAGGTTCCGAGGGTCTGCGGTGATCCCGCACTCTCAGCGCCGCCTGGCGCTCCCCTGTCCCATATGCGATTGCTGCACCCAATCCTACACCCGGGGGCGAGCGACCCGATGTCCTAGACTCAAGATGCCATGCCCGAACCTGCGCATCCGGCCCACGAGCGCGTGCGCGACGCCGCCCGCCAGCGTGGTGTCGAGATCGAGATCGTGACCTTCGATGCATCTACCCACACCGCCCAGGAGGCAGCCGACGCCATCGGCGTACAGCTGGCCCAGATCGTCAAGAGCCTCGTCTTCATGGCGCCGCTCGATCCGGCCGGCAGCGACGACGAGCTCGAGCCGGTCGTCGTCCTCGTTCGCGGCACGGACCGCGTGGACATCGGCAAGCTGGCCAGTGTCAGCGGCCGCCCGCGCATACGTCGCGCCAGCGCCGACGAGGCCTACGCGGCTACCGGCTACCCCATCGGCGGCATCCCGCCCTTCGGCCACCGCCGGCGCATCGCGGTGGTGATGGACCCCGCGCTCGATGGCTACGAGCAGGTGTGGGCCGCGGCCGGCACCGCGACCGCGGTCTTCGCCATCGCCCCGGCGACGCTGGCGATGCTCTCCGACGCGCTGGTCGCACCCTGCGCCGAGGACGCCGGCGCGGGCGCGCCGTTCGCGGCCACCTCGTGAGCGAGGTGCGGCGCCTCAGCGTGGGCTATCCCGGCGGCCTGGCGGCCAGGTACCGCTGGGGCGGGTCGGAGGCGGCCGAGGAGGTGTTCGCGCTGTCCGAACACGGCGGCGAGCTGACCGACCACGCCGCCCTTGCCGGCGCGGAGGCGGCACGCATGTGTCGCGCCGAGCTGCGCGTGGAGGGACCGCTGGGCACCTGGACCGCGCGCTTCGCCTCGCCGGTCTTCGACGAGCCCGCCGGCCTCCTGTGGGATACCGAGGCGCAGCTGGTGGTGAAGTACGGCTTCCGTGTCTACGGGCTGGACGCTCGCAGCGGCGAGCTGCGCTGGTCGTACCTGTCTGGCACACCCATCGTGGTGGTGCTGGGCTCCCCGCGCCTGCCCCACGTCATCGTCCAGAGCGAGGTCGAGACGCTGGCGCTGGGCTCGCAGGGCGAGGTGCGCTGGCGGGTGGCCCACAGCGACGTCATCGCGCGGGCAGAGCTGGTCGGCGGACGGCTGACGTTGGCCAGCTACGGGGGCGACGTGGCCGCCTTCGATCCGACGACCGGGCGGGCATCGGCGTGAGCCGTGTGGACGAACGGTGGATACCGCGGTGCGTACGGACACCACATCCGCCATCAGTACCGTTGACCGCTGCCCACGACGGCGCCTACGGTCGGGGCCGACCCGAAGGGGCCCAGGAACCGACTAACGGCCACGATGACATCACGGCCCACGTCGCGTGGAAGGTTCTTTCGGGTCGCTGCCTGTCGGCGCAGCGGTCGCGACTGTCGGCGCGGCGGTCGCGACAGGCATGATCGGCCTCGCCTTCGTCGCCGCCGGCTCGGCTGCGGGCCTGCTCGGGACCATCCTGCTCCGCCGCAGCGGCTCGGGCTGGCGTGTCGGCCGCCTGCTCTCGGCTGCTCCGCAGCGCAGCCTTGCCGAGGTCGCCGCTATCGCCGCCCGTGGCGAGCCCGCCTATGTCCGCGTCCACGGCCGCGTGGACAGCGAGGAGGAGTTCCCCAGCGAGGATGGCAAGCCCATCGTCTTCCGTCGCCGCCGCCTGCAGTTCCACGCCGGCCGCTCCGGCTGGCAGACGTTCGAGGATGAGCGGTTGGCGGTGCCATTCGGGCTGGCCGAGCGGGGTCATCGCGTCGGTGTCGACAGCGAGGCTCTCGGCGACGGCCTGGTGGTGGTGCCCCGGGAGTCGGTCGGCGTGGCCGCCGACCTGACCGCGGATGCCGTGAGCGGGACCCTGCCACGGCTGTCCCCGGACACACCGGTGCGACTGCGCATCGAGCAGGTGTCGGCGGTCGATCACGCCACCGCCGCAGGCGTGCCGGTCATGGGCGAGGACGGTTCGGTCGTGCTCAGCGCCGGCCTGCGACGACCGCTGGTGCTGACCACGCTCGAGCTCGATGAAGCCATGCGTGTGCTGGCGTCCGGGCGGCACCGCGAGCTGCTGATCGGCGCGGGCCTGCTCGCGAGCGCCCCCCTGCTGGTCGCTTTCGGGCTCGTCCTGCTGGTGCTGGTGCGGTGAGACGCCGCTCGATCGCCCTCGCGCTCGCCCTGGCCATCGTGACCGCCGGTCTGCTCGTCACGCTGGCCTTCGGCGCCGAGCCGTCGGCTGCTCCCTCCGCCCTCGCCTCCACGGCGCCGACAGCGGTGCTGGAGAGCGGTGACCTGCGCTCAGAGGGCACGGGCCCGGGGCTGGTGGGCAACCCCCTGCTCATCCTGGGTGCGGTGGTGGCGCTCGGCCTGGGGACCGCCGTGCTCACGCTGGTGGTCGCCCGCCTGGCGCAGCACCGCTAGCAGCCGCTGGCGGTCGGCCGCTTCGGCAGGAGCGCTCGCGTCGACGGACCAGCCCACCCCGTACCGAACTCCCATATGAGGAGTTGTGAGGTTCTCACATCATCGCCGCACCAGATGAGGCCTGCCCCCCGTCCGACCAGTGACGACATGACGAACCTTCCCACCGGCTCTTCACTCCCCGTCTCCAGGGCCGCTGGCCTGCTCGGAGTCCACCCCAACACGCTGCGCGCGTGGGCCGATGAGGGCCGAGTGCGCTGCCTGCGCGTCAACGACCGTGGTGACCGGCGCTTCCTCATCGACGACCTGCGGGCCTTCATGACCGAGTCCGAGAGCATGCCCTCGCCGGCTGCCGATCACGAGGCCCAGATCGAGTCCATCGCCAAGCTCGGGACGCGCCTCAACCACCTGAGCACGGTGGACGAGATCGGGGCGGCCATCTGCCTCGAGCTGCGACAGCTCATCGACTATCACAACGTCCGCGTCTACCGCGTCGAGGATGAGGACGTCCTGCCGGTGGCCTGGCGCGGGGAGGTCGGGACCTATACCGGCGAGAACGGCGAGCACCTGCGGCTGCGCGTCGGCGAGGGCATCACGGGCTGGGTCGCCGAGCACGGCATCGCCCAGTACCTGCCCGACGCGGCGCGCGACCCACGCGCTGCCCAGGTGCCCGGCACCGAGGAAAACCTGCCCGAGTCGATGCTGGTGGCGCCCATGGCCTACGAGGGCGAGACCATCGGCGTCATCGTCCTCTCCAAGCTCGGGCTCGACCGCTTCACTCCCGAGGATCTTCGCTACCTCGGCATCTACGCGGCCATCGCAGCACAGGCCATGGCCAACGCCGACATCAGCGAACGGCTGCAGGCCCAGGCGCAGACCCTCGAGCGCCAGCTGCGCAGCCAGGCTGAGCTGTTGCGGGTGACCGAGCGCATCCTGACCAACCTCGACCCCGCGGCCGTCGTGTCCGACATCGCCGATAGCCTGGCCGGGCTCATCCCGGTGGACACGCTCGGCATCTACGTGCACCAGCCTCTCGAGCACAGCCTGAGCCCGCTGCTCGCGAGAGGCGTCGGTGCCGCGGCCTTCATGGCGCGCCGGCTGCCCGACTCGGGTGCGGTCGTGTCGGAGGTGCTGGCCACGGGCGAGGCCCGCAGCGTCAGCCGCGGGGGGCGTCGCAGCCGCAGCGGCGCCGAGCCGGCGGCCCTCATCCTGGCGCCCTTGCGCGGACGCGAGCGAGTCCTCGGCATCCTGTACCTCAAGCGCCTGGGCGAAGGCGCCGTCTTCGATCCGCGCGAGCTCGACCTGGTGCGACTCTTCGCCGCGCACGTCTCGATCGCGCTGCAGAACGCACTGGTGCACCGCGTGGTGGAGCTGCGGGCCCAGACGGACGCGCTCACCGGCCTTCGCAACCACGGCACCTTCCGCGAGGACCTGCTGATGGCCGTCGCCCGCGCTGAGCCATTCGCGCTGCTGATGCTCGACCTCGATGACTTCAAGTCCTACAACGACCGACATGGGCACGAGGCCGGGAATGCCCTGCTCAGGTCCATCGCCGACGCCATCGTCGGGGCCTGTCGCGATACCGACCGCGTCTACCGCTACGGTGGCGACGAGTTCTGCGTCGCCCTGCCGGGCACTGCCGAGGCCGATGGCGTGGACGTGGCCAAGCGCATCAGGCACGCCATCCGCGAGGTACGTGGCAGTGGCCTGCGGCCGGCCGACATGCGCTGCTCGGTCGGCGTGGCGACGTTCCCAGCGGCCGCGTCCGACCGCGAAGGGCTGGTGCTGGCGGTGGACCGCGCGCTCTACGCCGCCAAGCGCTCCGGCCGCGACCAGATCGCGACCGCGGCCGATGGCCTGGCGCTGGCGGCGGAGTTCGTGCCGCCCCGCACCCCCGTCGACGAGACGCGGTCGCCGGCCATGGCCGCGGCCGCCGCCATCAGCGACGCGGTCGCCCTGGTGGCGGCATCAGCGGTGGCGGCGGAGGCGTCGGCCGCGCCACGCTCGGCGCAGTGACCGGCGGAGCCACCTCTATGACCGTGTCGAGCGCCAGCCCGTAACGCTCGACCGCCGAGCCCAGGTGCACCGAGAGCGCCAGCCGACCGTAGGAATCGGCTGTCAGCAGCGGCGCGCCCTCCGGCACGTCGCCGAAGGTGCGAGCCCAGGTGACCGTGACCTCGCGCGCAACTGGCCCCTCTCCGATGCGCAGCAGGAGCTGCTCACCCGCGCGCAGGCCCGGCAGCGACGCAGCGAGGTCTTCGGCCAGGGCTGAGAGCTTGACGTTGCCGAAGGTGTCCAGGTAGATGGCCTGCGCTCGCAGCCGACCCGGACGGATCTCCGGCCGGGGCCATTCCAGCTCCAGGAGCAGGCGCGGGTCGACGGCGCGTCCCAGCTCCTCGACGGCCACACCAGCGGCCAGGTGCGCGGCCGCCGGGGCGAAGACATCGCGGCCGTGGAAGGAGCTCGAGATGTCCGGCAGGGCGTAGCGCGGGTTCTCCAGCAGGTGCGCTCGGGTGATACCGCCAAGGCGCGCCGCGGCCGGCATGAGCAGTCCGTTGTCCGGCCCGACCAGGTGGTCGCCGCGCAGGGTGGCGACGGCGATGCCCTTGCGCGCGGTGCCGACACCGGGGTCGATCACCGCGACGTGGACACCGATCGGCAGGTACGGCAGCGCGCTCCACAGCAGCAACGCGCCGTCACGGATGGCGTACTTGCGCACGTCATGCGCCAGGTCGACGACGATGGCCTGGGGGCAGATGCCGGCCACGACCGCCCGCATGATGCCCGCTGAGGGGTCGCGCAGGCCGAAGTCGCTGAGCAGGCTCACGAACGGCGGGGCAGCGGTCCGGCCCGCGGCGAGCGCAGCGGGCGTGGTGACGGTGTAGGTGTAGGTGCGGGCCATGTGCTCACGGATGGTACGCGCGCGACCACGGCCACGACGGCGCTATGCTGCCGAGCAGATGACCGACCAGGCTGCCGAGCGGAGGACCGAGCACGCTGCCGAGCAGATGACCGACCAGGCTGCCGAGCAGATGACCGAGCACATCGCCGACCGCCACCTCTTGCGCCTGCTGGCGTCGATCATGGTGGTGCTGTGGGCCGCCATCGCCATCGCGGTCGCGACGGCCTACCGGCCCGGCGGACCGCTCGACATCGTCGTGGCCCTCGCCTGCTTCCTGCCCGTCCTCGTCGCCGATGCCGGCTTCGTCTGGCCGGCCAGCGGCCTGCGCCCGCAGCATCGCACCGCCCTGCTGTGGGTCTGGATCGCGGCCGTGCTCTTCGCCATCCCCATCCTCTACGGCGTCGGCAGCACGCTCGTGGCAGGTGGGCCCCAGAGCCTGGTGCCCTCCTTCGAGGAGGCCTACGCGGCGGCGCTGGCGCTGGCGTTCATGGCCTTCTTCAGTGTCGTCGGACTCGTCCACCGGCGGCGGGGCGAACGTCCACTGGAGCGACGCGCGACGCTGGCCGCGGCCGTGCTGTCAGTGTTGCTGACGGTGGTGGTAGGCCTCGCCTTCGTGCTGGTGGCGGTGGTCAATGACCAGTCACTGCGGCAGGATCTGCCGGCCAGCTCGCGCTTCGGCCCCATCGACCCGGACGTGGAGCCGCCCTTCTGTGACGAGCCCATCGCGCTGGGTCCCAACGCCCGCATCAGCCTCGAGGCCAGCTCCAGCATCGACGACGAGGATCGGGGAGTCGCCCGCCTGATCGGTCGGCGCAGCGGTCAGGACGAGAGCTGGGGTGGCTCCTGGGACGGTCCAGACGGCAGCGGCCGGCTGGGCTACGTGCGCGTAGGGCAGCGGGCCTGGCTGAACGCAGCCAGCGACGACCCGCGATCGGCGGGCACCAACTGGAGCGAGACTACCCCCGACCCCTTCGCGCTGCTGGGCTATCGCGGGTTGACCATGGACGGCCCACCTCATGCCGTCGCCGACGCACCCCGCGGTGCCATCGTCGCCGAGGACCTGGGGTTGATCGTCATCGAAGGCGCCAGGGCCCGGCACTGCCGCACGTTCATCGACGGCAACACCGCCCTCGACACCTTCCTGCCCTTGCGCTGGCTGCTCTACGACGGCTCCCATCGGGCCGACGATGCCATCGGGCGCTGGCGCGGCGCGCTGGACTGGTGGGTCTTCGCCGATGGCGAGCTGGGGATGGCCTCGATCGAGGTCTCCGGCTCCCGGGCGGAGACCGACTGGGATGCCGAGGGCGTGCGGGTGGTGCTGCGGGCTCAGCTGGAGGCGACCGATCGTGACCGCGCCGTGGACCTGTCGGCGCCGCGATCATCGGGTGCGATGGCAGGGGCCGCGCTAGAGTCGGAGGCGCCATGAGCACCTACGACGAACGCGGCGGCACGAAGTGGGATCGTGCTGCGCGCTACCTCAAGATCGCCCAGGTGCTGCGGGCACACGGCGACGCGGGCATATCGGCGGTGGCACTGGCCGACCAGGTCGGGGTTTCCAAGCGCACCATCTACCGCGATCTCGAAGCCATGGACCTCGATGCCGGCCTGCCCATCTGGAACGACCACGGCAAGTTCGGCCTCGATGCCGACGCCTTCCTGCCGCCACTGGCACTCACGCTCCACGAGGCGATGGCCTTCTACCTTGCGGCGAGGCTCCTGACCAAGGCGACCGACGAGCTGGACACCGAGATCATCGGCGCCATCGTGAAACTGGCGCAGGTGCTGCCGCCCGTGCTGGCCGAGCAGCTGCACGCAGCTGCCGACGCCTTCGCCGACACCCCTCGCGACGACGCCTTCACGCGCGTGCTGAGGGGCCTCACGCAGGCGTTGGCCGAGCGGCGCATCGTGGAGATGGAGTACGAGGCCGGCGTCTACGATGCCAGCCGGCCGATGCGGCGCGTGCGCCTGCATCCCTACGCCATCGAGCCGTCCGCCCTGACCCACGCGCTCTACGTCATCGGCTACGACGAGGAACGGCAGGACCGCCGCACCTACAAGGTCGAGCGCATCCAGTCGGTCACGCTGACACCGGACACGTTCCCCGCCCAGGGCGAGTCGGTGGCGCGCGAGATGCGCGACGCCTGGGACGTCATCAGTGACGACACGCCGGTGGAGATCCTGATCCGCTTCGACCCCTCGGTCAGCCAGCGCGTGCACGAGACTCGCTGGCACCCCAGCCAGGTGGAAGAGCTGGAGGACGATGGCTCGCTGCTGTGGCGGGCACGCGTCTCCGGCGTGCTCGAGATCCGTGCCTGGATCCTGGGCTGGGGACCGGCAGCCGAGGTGCTGGCGCCGGATGACCTGCGCGCGTGGATCGCCGAGCAGCACGCGGCGGCAGCCGAGCGGTACCGGGAGCAACACGCGGCGGCAGCCGAGCGGTACCGGGAGCAGCCCCCGGCCACTTGACTCTGCGGAGGGCCGGTGTTTTACTGAACGGTGTTAACCGCCGCCAGCCTGGCGCCGGCCCCGAGGTGACCGAACGATGACCACAGCCCTCCATGTCGTCCTGGGTGCTGCAGGCGGCACCGGCAGCGCCGTCGTGCGCGAGCTGGTCGCGCGCCAGATCCCGGTTCGCGCCGTGACGCGCCGGCCGGCGGCCGGCCTCGGGGCCGGGGTCGAGGCGGTCACGGCCGACCTTGCCGACGCAGCGCAGGCGCGCGCCGCGGTGGCTGGTGCAGCCGTGGTGTATCACGCGGCCAACCCGCCGTATCCGCGTTGGCTGGATGCCTTCCCCACCCTCAACCGCAACGTCATCGCCGCCGCCGCAGCCGCCGGTGCAAGGATCGTCTTCGCCGACAACCTGTACATGTACGGTCCGGATGCCGGGGTCATGACCGAGGACAGCCCGCACCGCGCCAGTGACAAGAAGGGCCGGCTGCGCAGCCGGCTGGCTCGGGAGCTGCTGGCCGCAGATGAGGCCGGCGAGGCGTCGGTGGCGATCGGTCGTTCGTCGGACTATTTCGGCCCGGGCGGCTTGAGCTCGGCCCTTGGCGAACGCCTCTTTGGCGCGGCGGTCCGAGGCAAGCGCGTGCCGTGGCTGGGCGACGCGGATGTGCCGCACAGCGTGGCCTTCCTGCCTGACATCGCCCGCGGCCTGGTGACGCTGGGCCTGGCCGAGGCTGCAGGTGGCCAGGTGTGGCACCTGCCATCGTGCGGCGCACCGACCGGGCGGGAGTTCGTAGCGGCGATCGCCGGGGTGTTGGGCAAGCCGCTGAAGGTGTCAGTGAATGGGCGCTGGATGCTGCGGGCGGTCGGCCTGTTCTCCCCCATGGTGCGAGAGCTGGGCGATGTGCTGTACCAGTGGGAGGCGCCCTTCGTCAGCAGCGATGCGCGCTTCCAAGCGGCCTTCGGGCCGCAGCCGGCGACGCCGCTGGACGAGGCCGTGGCCGCGACCGTCGAGTGGTACACGGCTCGCGCAACCCGAGGAGGTGCCGGCGGCTGATGGCCAGGCCACGGGCGCGTCACGCCCCCGGCGACTCCAGCGCCCTCGCGGCATCGACGCGGGACGCTCGCGTCAAGGCCGCCTCGCAGGCTCGGCGTGCGCGCCGTCGTCAGCAGCTGCGCGAGAGCATCATGACCGCTGCGCAGGAGCTGCTCGGGGAGGGCGGGGCTGAGGCGGTGACCATGCGTGCCATCGCTGAACGCATCGGCTACTCGGCGACCACCATCTACCTGCACTTCGAAGACCGCGACGCGCTCCTCTTCGCGCTGCTCGATGAAGCCTTCGCGGAGTTCCGTGCTGTCCTGGGCACAGCGGCGGAGGAGGCGGAGGGCGCCGCAGCAGGCATCCGCGCCATGGGCCGTGCCTATGTCCGCTTCGCCCTCGAGCACCCGGCGCAGTACCGCCTCATGTTCGTGCAGCGACCCGACTACCTCCTGGCCCATGGGCCAGAGGAAACCGGGGCGCGCATCGAGTCGCTGGGTGCGCTGGCAGCCCTGGCGGGCGAGTCGCCTGCCGGTCGTGCCGGCCGGTCCGATGGCACGCTGGCAGCCGACGTGCTGTGGGCCGCGGTCCACGGCATCGCTGCCCTCGCCACGGGCGTAGCCATGTTCGATCGAGCTCGCGCGGAGCGTGCCACCGACGAGGCCCTCGAACTGCTGATCAAGGGCCTCTGGACGGCGGAGTAGGGGCGGCTCGAGCCGAGCCGTGCCACCACGGCGAGCGCGCACGGGCGCATCTCACGCAGTGCCCACCGGGCTGATGCCCTGGGTGACTCACTCAGCAGCCGTCCTGATCAACCATGCCCGCAGCGACTGGATCGACAGGGCCGATGGTCACGCGATGCCGCCCGGGCCTGAGATGGCAGCCTGCGGGCGCAACCTATGCCCCAGGGGCCTCAGATGTCGACCGCCCGTGTCAGGTCAGTCGCCCACGGCATGGACAGGGGCATGGCACGGATCGGGGTGCGGGGCATGGCACGGACCGGGCTGCGGG
>DATHSE010000277.1:0-4530 GCA_035464455.1 Anaerolineae bacterium
GCAGCGTTCGCCTACAGCGTAGGCAGGTCCCTGCCGGCAGCCTTGGCCGCAGCCTTCTTCTCCGCCCACGCGTTGAGCACGTTGTCCTTGTGCGGCCGGATGGGGCAATGCTCGTCGCGGTTGCGATCTTCATCGCAGTAGCCCATGGGCACGCACTTGGGCGCCAGGAACGAGCCCAGGAAGGGACTGACGGCGAAGATCTCGTGGCGGATGAGCTGGAACAGGCGGCGGATCTCCCACTGGGCCATCACGCACAGGCGCAGACCAGCCATGTGGATGAGGGCGCGCAGGTTGGTCGTCATCACCAGGTTGGTGCGCGTGGCATTGGGCATCACGAAACGCGCATCCTCGCCGGGGATGCCGGCCTCCAGCATGTCCTCGTAGAACTCGAGCGACCCCGCCAGCTGCCGCTCGAACCGCTGCCGCAGCTCGTCATCGGCATCGACGATGGAGCCGGGAACCATGTAGCTGGGCTCCTTGTACCTGACGTAGCGCTGTGACTGCTGATCGAAGGCGAGCCCTGCCCGGTGGCGGACCAGCTGATGCGACAGCGTGCGTGTGACGCCGCTGATGGCGAAGGTGAAGACGATGTGCTCGATGGTGGAGCCATGCCCGGAGTCGATGACCCGGCGCACCAGGTCCTGCTGTTTCTCGGCCGCGACACGGCCACTGGTGGCGCGTTCGAAGATGTCCTGTGGCTCCAGCTCGCTGTAGCAGGTGCGGCAGGCGGTGTAGATGAGCGGCACGTAGTAGCGCTCGACGATCTCACGGTCGGGGAACAGCAGCGTGGCGCGCATGCCCAGATCGCGCGTGGCCGGGCTGCGCGGTGTGGCAGTGGCAGGCTTCGGCCGGGTGGTGCCGCCGCCGGGGGTGGGGGAGTCGGTCACCGGCCGAGTGTAGACCGCCTCGATGACCGCCGCAGGGCGGTCCGTGTTAGCGTCCGAGGGTAGCCACTTCCGGCTGCCCAAACGTAACCGAGGTAGCTTCCATGGTCCTACGAGGCCTCTTCGGCGGCGATCACGAGCCGTCGCAGCCCCTGGTCGATCCACAGCTGGCGGCCGCCAACGAGAGCGAGTCCATCCGCCGCATCGCCGGCGAGATGGACGCTCTGCCCATCGAGCAGCGCCGCTTCATCGCCGGCTTCGCCTATGTCCTCGCCCGTGCTGCCCACGCCGACCTCGAGTTCAGCAGCGTCGAGCTCCGCTTCATGGAGCAGGCGGTGACCGAGGTCGGCCACCTCAGCGAGGCGCAGGCGGTGCTGGTCGTGGAGATGGCGCGCAACATGACTGAGCTGTACGGGGCCACCGACGATTACGTGGTCACGCGCGAGTTCACCAACAACTCGACGCGCGAGCAGCGGGAAGACCTGCTGCGTACGGCGTTCGCGGTGGGCGCGGCCGACGACAGCATCACCGCAGCCGAGAGCGCCGAGCTCAACCAGATCGGCAAGGAGCTCGGCTTCCGTGCCGACGAGATCGACGCCATCCGCAACGAGTTCCGCGACCAGCTCGCAGCCATCCAGGCCATGCGGGCCGCGCGCGGGGCCTAGGGTGACCGCCTGAGCGGTCCGATAGCCTCCGTGCGAGCGTGAGCCGGGGGTCCGGATGGGCATGCTGGCCGTGGCATGATTAGACCGATGCAGAGCGAACCCACCCGGCGCCGCCGCCGCCCTCGCAGCGTGCGCGTCCTGCGCCGGGCACGCCGCCTGGCGCGCTTCCGCGAGTCGCTGGTGGAGCTGGGCCCGAAGTCGCGCCAGGTGACCCTGTCCGATGGCCGCGCACTCGGCTTCGATGACTTCGGCGATGCTGATGGGACGCCGGTGCTGTTCTTCCATGGTTTCGGCTCGTCACGGGTGGTGCGCCATCCCGACGACGAGATCGCGACCGAGCTGGGTGCCCGCATGATCGCCGTCGATCGACCCGGCATCGGCATCTCGACGCGCCAGCCGAACCGCCGTGTCACGGACTTTCCGCGCGACATCGCCGAGCTGCTCGACATCCTCGACATCGAGCGCTGTGCCGTGGTGGCCTGGTCGGGGGGTGGGCCATACGCTCTCGCCTGTGCCTGGCAGATGCCGCAGCGCTTCTCGGTGGTGGGACTGATCAGTGCCCCCGCGCCGCTATCGGGTGCGCCAGGCTCCGGTGGTTACACCTGGCCCCGGCACCGCGCCATGTCGAGGACGGCTGACCACGCCCCTTGGGTCATCGCCCTCGCCATGTGGCAGTGGTCCCGGCAGCAGAAGGCAGATCCGCACAAGCAGCTCGACGAGGCCATCAGCGGCATGATCGAGGCGGACCGCGAGATCCTGGGCGATCCCGCGCTGCGGGCGGTGATGATCGCCAACGCCGCCGAGATGTACCGCCAGGGCACCGGTGGGGTGTACGACGAGGCGCTGTGCCTGGCGCGGCCGTTCGGCTTCCCCATCGGCGGGGTCACGGTGCCGGTGCGCATCTGGCATGGCGCCCGCGACCGGGTCGTGCCGGTCGGCATGGGCAGGTATCTCGAGCGCAACATCCCCACCGCGGTGGCCACCTACTACCCGCGGGAGGGTCATCACTTCGTGTATGAGCGCTGGCGAGAGATCCTGGGCGTCCTGCTCGTGGAGGCCCGGGGCCGGCAGCGACCGCCCGACCCCATCGAGCAGCCACTCTTCGCCGCCCACTCCGAAGCCGTGGGGCTGCGCCGCTAGTGACAGACCCCGCCCAGGCTTCGATCGAGCGGGATCCCCGGCCGATGATGGCGGGGACCGAGCGAGCTAGAGCCGCCGCTCGATGGTGCCACCGCGGCCCTTGGGCACGATGCGGTAGTAGGTCTTGTTGAAGACGATCTTGCCGACGTGCCAGAGCCGGCTGGGCTTGGGCGGCTTGGGTGGGTTCTCGTAATCGAAGCGCAGCAGCGTGCCCTTGCCGTCGCCGACCTCGAAGAAGCACATCACCTTGCCGGTGTAGATCGACTCCCTGGCATGCGGTTTGCGCTGCTGGACGGCGGCGGCGACCCGCTCGGCCACGACCGGAGCCTCGAAGTGGGCGGTCGAGCCAGCCTTGGACAGGGGCAGGTTGGTGGCGTCACCCAGGGCCCAGACGTTGGGGCGGTCGGCCACGTTGAGCGTCTTGGGGTCGGTCGGCAGCCAGCCACCGGGGGCTGGCGCGATGCCGCTGTCGAGCAGCACCTGGGCACCCTTGTGTGGTGGCACCAGCACCAGCAGGTCGTACGGCAACTCCTCGCCCTCGAGGCTCAGCACCGTCCTGCGTGCGGGGTCGATGGATTCGACGTTGAAGAACGTGTGCAGCTCGATGTCCTTCTTCTCCAGCTCGGGCGTGACCATCTCACTCACCGACTCGATGGTGAAGGCACGCGCGATGGGTGAGCAGAAGTGGATCTCGCTCTTGTCGCGCAGGCCGCGCTCACGCAGCTCTGCCTCGATGAGCAGCGCCACCTCCAGCGGTGCGGGTGGGCACTTGTAGGGCATCCCGGCGATGCCGACCACGACCTTGCCGCCGGTGAAGGCATCGAGCGCGTGGCGCAGCCTGAGGGCGGCGTGCTCGCTGTAGAAGTGGTGCGCTTCCTGTTCGAAGTGCTCGATGGACTCGGGCAGGATGCGCGAGCCGGTGGCGAGGACGAGGAAGTCGTAGTCGAGCGTGATGTCGCCGGCGAGCGAGACCTTCCTGGCCTCCTCGTCGATCTTGACGATCGTACCGATGACCAGCTCCACGCGATCGTCGAGGAGCCGTCGCTCCGGCTTGCGCAGCGATCTGGGATCCTCGTTGCCCATGGCGATGTACATGAAGCCGGGCTGGTAGACGTGCTCGCCCGTCTCGTCGACGACGGTGACCTTGGCCTCGCCGGCATCGATCTGCTTCTTGATCTTGCGGCTGATGAGGTTGGCGACGAGCGTGCCGCCGACCCCTCCACCGAGGACGAGTACGTTCTGCATGTGGCTGACTCCTGGCTGCCTGTGGGTCGCTACTTCAGCTTCTCGACGACGATCTCGTCGTAGCCTTCGTGGGGGAAGACGCCAACGAGCTTGTGGCCGGCCTTGTTGACCCAGGCGGGGATGTCGGTCTTGGATCCGTTGTCAGTGGAGATGATGGCCAGCACGTCGCCGACCTGGCCTTCGCGGATGGCGCGGATGAGCTCCATCAGCGGGCCGGGGCAGAAGCTGCCGCGCGCGTCGATCGTCGTGGTGGGGGTCGTTTCGAGGTCAAGGCTGGTCATGGGGTTCGTTCTCCTCGCGATCGCCGGACAGGGATCGGCGTGTCGACGCCGCAGGGCGGCGGTCTTGGTTGGATCTAGATGAAGAGGGAGGCGGTCCGCTCTTCGGTCATGAGCTCGAGCACGGTGGCGGCACCGACGGGCTCGCCCAGGCCATCGATCATGTCCTCGCGCTTGAGGCCGAACATGTCCATGGTCATCTGGCAGGGCAGGAACTCCACGCCCATCAGCTGGCAGGCCTCGAGCAGCTCCCTGGGGGAGGCGACGTTGTACTGCTTGCTGAGCTTGCCGATCATCCAGGGCCCCATGCCCATGAAG
>DATHSE010000278.1:0-3240 GCA_035464455.1 Anaerolineae bacterium
CGGGACTGGCGGCAGGCCTTGCAGCGCTTGGGTGCGTCGGTGAAGCCCTTCTCCGCATAGAACGCCTGCTCGGATGCGGTGAAGATGAACTCCTGACCGCAATCGGCACAGGTGATAGTCCTGTCCTCGTACACGAACGAACGAACCTCCTAGGTTCCTAACATTGGCCAGGGACGTTCGAGCGGGATACGGGACCACGATGAGCGTTCCTGAGATTGCAGATACGGACTATAGCGACCACTTCACCGGTGCGCCAGCACTTTGTGAGGCCCGTCGATGCACGAAACCACCCCGCACTACATCGATGGCTCGTAGTCGGGCGCAAGGATGCGCTGAGGGTCCTCCTCGAAGTCGAGACGGCAGCCCCTGGCACAGAAGTAGTAGGTGGTTCCCTCGTGCTCGGACGTGTGCTGAGCGTCCTCCATGACGACGTGCATGCCGCACACGGGATCGATGGCGATGCCTGGAGGCGGGGGAGTCGTGTGCTCGTTCATGCGAGTGAGTCTACGGCCAGCACCAAAGTCGGGCGCGCGCGTATCCTGCCAGCGTGACTGACCGACCCAAACACCCCCGCTCACGGACGATGGATGACCGAAAGCTGCTGATGCAGCGACCGTTCGCCGATCCATCCTTCCTCGAATCGGACGCCTGGCGCGCCCTGCGCATCATGGGCGAGTTCATCGACGGCTTCGACGCCCTCGCGCGACTGGGACCGGCGGTGAGCATCTTCGGCTCTGCCCGGACCAGGCCCGACGACCCCATGTACGCCAACGCCGAGACGCTCGCAGCGCGGCTCTCGGAGCAGGGCTTCACCGTCATCACCGGCGGCGGACCAGGCATCATGGCGGCGGCCAACAAGGGCGCCAAGAAAGCGGACGGCGTGTCGGTCGGGCTGGCCATCGACCTGCCGCACGAGACGGGGCTCAACCCCTACGTCGACCTGCCCGTCTATTTCCGCTACTTCTTCGTGCGCAAGACGATGTTCGTCAAGTACGCCCAGGCCTTCGTCATCTTCCCCGGCGGATTCGGCACCTTCGACGAGCTCTTCGAATCGCTGACCCTCGTGCAGACCGGGAAGATCGACCACTTCCCCATCATCCTCTTCGACAGCAGCTACTGGTCGGGTCTGCTCGAGTGGGTCCGCGAGCAGGTGATCGAGCGGGGGCACGTGTCCGGCTCGGACCTTGACCTGGTGCGGGTGTGCGATGACATCGACGAGGTCGTCGAGATCATCGCCGAGTCGTACCGCACGCGCGAGGAGAACGGCAACGGCGAGGGAGGCGGCTGATGCGCATCGCGCTGGGGACCGATCACGCCGGGCTTCCACTCAAGCAGGTCGTGCAGGCGTGGCTGCAGGACCAGGGGTACGAGGTGGTGGACTTCGGCGTCGACACGCCGGACCGGGTGGACTATCCCGACTACGTGGCGCCGGCCGCTCGGGCGGTGGCCTCGGGCGACTGCCGTTTCGGCTTCGTCTTCGGCGGCAGTGGCACCGGGGAGCAGATCGTGGCCAACAAGATCGACGGCATCCGCTGCTGCCAGGCGACCGAGCCGGTCACGGCTGCCCTCTCGCGCCAGCACAACGATGCCAACATGCTCTCGATGGGAGCCCGCATCGTCGGCGTGCAGCTGGCCATCGGCTGCGTCGAAGCCTTCCTGGGCGCGAGCTTCGAGGGCGGTCGGCACATCGCGCGCGTGGAGAAGATCATGGCGCTGGAGCTCGAGCAGCACTGATCTCGCCGGGCGAGCGAGGATCGCGCTGGCCCGGCCTGGGCGAGCGTCATGGTCAAGTAGCGGGCGACGGCCTCTGCAGCTGCTCGGCGATGGACTCGGCCCAGGTGGAGATCTCCGACCAGGGGCGGAAGTCGCCGTCCGGCGCACGCACGAGCGCCACCAGCGCCTTCTCGCTGATGCCAAGGTCCGAGCCCTCGATCTTGCCCGCGAAGAGCCGATGGCCGCGCGACCCGATGCGCTTGGCGACGCCGGCCACCTCGGCCGGGTTCTCGAGCGGCTTGGGCGGGTCGCCCACGGGGCCGCTGGAGAAAAGCCACACGGGCAGCCGCTTGAGCTCGCCCTCGTGGATATCCACGAACTCGCGCGCGGGCCGCAGCCAGTGTCCGGCGTACACGCCGCTGCCGATGACCACTGCATCGTACGCACTGAGGCCGGTCACGTCCTCGATCCGCTTGAGCTCGGCCGCGAGACCACTCGATCGCAGGGAGGCCTCGATGACCTGTCCGATCTCCATGGTCGCACCGTGCTTGGAGGCCACGGCCACAAGTACCTTCATGAGCTGGCCCCTCCGTGTGTGGCGCGGCTCGCAGGCGACGATGGCGGCTGCGACGACGCCGGGCGTCATGCCGAGGATAGCGTGCCACGCAGGCAGACCGTGTGCGGGGTCACAGCACTGTCACCCGCCAGACGAGACACTACCGGGGTCAGCACTCCACGATGCCATGAGCGAGAGCCGCCGTGTTCGCGACCGCACCTTCGATGAGGCGACCCGCGCCGCCTGCGCACCCGCCCCTGGGCCGGCTGCGTGCACTCGTGGCCATGGTGCGTCCGACGCAGCTGGCGCTGATCGTGGCCATCGCCGGCAACGGCCTGCTGCTGGCGCTGTGGCGGTCACCGCGAGCGTCGGAGGAGCTCGGGGCGGCTGCGCTGGCGCTGGCGCTACTGCTCATCGCGGCGATGGCCGTGCACCTGGCCAACGAGGCCGCCGACGATGAGACCGACCACCTCAGCCGGCGTACACCCTTCTCCGGCGGCAGTGGCGCCCTCGCGGCGAGCGACATGGGCCCGCGCGTGCCGCTCGCGATCAGCCTGTCCATGGCCGCCATCGTCACCCTTGCGGCCGCCGCATCGACCATCGCGGGCCTGCTCTCGCCACTCGCAGGCGTCCTGCTGTGGCTCGGCCTCGCCGGCGGGCTGGCCTACTCGCTACCACCGGTCGAGGCGATGCGGCGCGGCTGGGGCGAACCGCTCAACGCCGTCCTGGGCGGCCTGCTACTGCCGCTGTTCATGCTGAGTGCCCAGGCCGGGACGGTCACCGTGGTCGATGTGCTGGCCTTCACGCCCTTCCTCCTGGTGGTGTTCGCCAGCGTGATGGCCACGGCGTGGCCGGACCGGGCCGCGGATGCGGCCACCGGCAAGGCCACGATGCAGGTGCGCCTCACGCCAACGACGCTGCGGCGGATCCATGCGCTGGCAGCGGCCGGGTTCGTGGCAGCCACGTTCGTC
>DATHSE010000279.1:0-7766 GCA_035464455.1 Anaerolineae bacterium
TATACCAGCCAGACTGACCAGGTGGTGATCGCGCCCGTCGAGACCACCGGCCTGCCCTGTGAGGGCGACGTGCGGGCGCAGGAGCGTCGGCTGCTGCGCATCTTCGAGCAGGTCGTGTTCTGGCAGCGCCAGGGTGAGCGCCTCATCCTCGCCGATGCCTCCGGGGCGCCACTGCTGGAGCTGGTCGCGGTCGAGGGGTCGCCGGAGGCAGAGCCCTCGGAGCTGCCGGCAGAGTCCGGCGGGTGACGGGGGAAGGGCCGCAGCCCCGGGGCCCCGGAGCAGGGTCCATCCTCAATCTCGGCATCATCGCCATCGGGCTCCTCGCCATCACCGGCCTGCTCGTGGCCGATTTCGTATCGGGCGAGGATCCCTCGACGGACGAGCCGCTGGCGCTCGCCATCGCCCTCGAGCCGGTGGCCGAGGGGCTCGACTCCCCGGTGCTGCTCACCGGGTCTGCCGATGGCAGCGGCGATCGGTTCGTGGTCGAGCAGGGCGGCCGCATCCTGCGCCTCCTCGACGACGGCTCCATCGACGAGGAGGCCTTCCTCGACATCGCCGAGCACGTGCTGCGCGACGAGGGGCGCGGCCTGCTGGGGCTCGCCTTCCACCCGGACTACGCCGAGAACGGCCGCCTGTTCGTGGCCTACTCGCGCCGCACCGATGGAGCCACCACCATCAGCGAGTTCACCGCGCCGCGCGCCGGCGCCACCGGATCGACGCCGGTCGCGACCACCGAGCGGGCGCTGCTGACGGTCCCGCAGCCGCTCGACATGCGAACGACCGGTACGCACGCGGCCGGCATGCTCGCCTTCGATCACGACGGCATGCTCCTCGTCTCGATGAGCGATGGCGGCGCGGCCGACGATCCGGCCGGACACGGCCAGGACCGGGCTTCGCTGCTGGGCAAGCTGCTGCGCCTCGACGTGGACCGTGGCTGGCCCTACGCCTCGCCTCCAGACAACGGCTTTGCCGACGACCCTGCCGCCAAGCCGGAGCTCCATGCCATCGGGCTGCGGGACGCCTGGCGCTTCAGCGTCGATCGCGAGACCGGTGATCTCTACATCGCCGATGCCGGCCAGGCAGAGTGGGAGGAGGTCAACGTCCTGCCGCGAGGCGCCCGCCGAGCCTCGTTCGGCTGGAGCGAGATGGAGGGTCCCGACTGCGTGACGGGCAGGGACTGCCAGGCCGACACGCACATCCTCCCCGTGGTGGCCTACCGCCGTGGCGATGACGGTGAGGCTCCCTGCGGCGTCATCGGCGGCTTCGCCTACCGCGGCGTGGCCGGCTCACTGCCCGCTGGCACCTATCTCTACGCCGACCGCTGCAGCCGGGCCATCTGGGCGGTGCCCGCCACGCAGCTGCTGGCCGGTCGCGCGCAGCCGGCCATCGTCGGCGAGGTGCCGTCAGGGCTGGGCCGGCCGGTGTCGTTCGGCCAGGACGATGCCGGCGAGCTGTACCTGCTCACCAGCGCCGGTCACGTGCTGGCCATCAGCGCCGCCGGGCCCGCGTAGCCGTTAGGCCCGCGTAGCCGTCAGGCCCGCGTAGCCGTCAGGCCCGCGTAGCCGTCAGGCCCGCGTAGCCGTCAAGCCCCGCGTAGCCGTCGGGCCTGTGTAGGGGCCACGGCGTCCGGATCCCGGACCCGGGCCACGAGTCGCCGGCCTACTCGGCGGCGAGGCGCCGCAACACCGTCGGCAGGATGCCGCCGTTGCGGTAGTAGTCGACCTCGATGGCGCCGTCGAGCCGGACCATCGCCTCGAAACGCACCTCGCCCGTCGCGCCGTGGGCCACGATGGTGACCCTGGAGCGCGCTGCCAGGTGGTCGTCCAGCCCCAGCACGTCGAATGACTCCCTGCCGGTCAGGCCCAGGGAGCCGGCGCTCTGGCCGGGCAGGTACTGCAGGGGCAGCACGCCCATGCCCACCAGGTTGGAGCGGTGGATGCGCTCGAACGATTCGGCCAGCACGGCGCGGACGCCCAGCAGGCGCGTGCCCTTGGCGGCCCAGTCGCGCGAGCTGCCGCTGCCGTACTCCGCGCCCGCGAGGATCAGCAGTGGCGTGCCTTCAGCCGCGTAGCGCATGGCGGCGTCGTAGATGAACATCGGCTCGCCGCCGGGCTGGAAGGTGGTGTAGGGCCCCTCCTGCTCGGCCAGCGCGTTCTTCAGGCGGATGTTGCCGAAGGTGCCGCGCATCATCACCTCGTGGTGACCGCGACGGGCGCCGTAGGAGTTGAACTCCGACGGCGACACACCCCGCGCCTGCAGCCACTGTCCGGCCGGGCTCCAGTGGGGGATGACGCCGGCCGGGGAGATGTGGTCGGTGGTGACCGAGTCGCCCAGCATCGCCAGCACGCGCGCACCGCTGATGCCGCTGATCGGCTCCGGCTCGGGCGTGAGACCGGCGAAGAAGGGCGGTGCCGCGATGTAGTCGGACGCTGTGTCCCACTCGTACCGATCGCCCTGCGGGACCGGTAGCGCGCGCCAGCGATCGTCGCCTTCGAAGACGCTGGCGTAGGTGCTGCGGAACAGCTCCGGCGTGACGGCGCTGCCGATGGCGGCCCGGATCTCGTCGCTGCTGGGCCAGATGTCGGCAAGGAAGACGGCTCGGCCGTCCGAGCCGGTGCCCAGCGGCTCGGTCTCCAGGTCGATGTCGACCGTCCCGGCCAGCGCGAAGGCCACCACCAGCGGTGGCGAGGCCAGGTAGGAGGCCTTCACCAGCGGATGGATGCGGCCCTCGAAGTTGCGGTTGCCCGAGAGCACGGCGGCCACCACCAGGTCGTGCTCCTCGACGGCGGCCGAGATGCCCTCGTCGAGCGGGCCGCTGTTGCCGATGCAGGTGGTGCAGCCGTAGCCCACGACGTCGAACCCGAGGGCCTCGAGCGACGGCAGCAGCCCGGCTCCGCGCAGGTACTCGGTGACCGCACGCGAACCCGGCGCCAGGCTGGTCTTGACCGTCGGTCCCACGCTCAGGCCGCGCGCGACCGCGTTGCGTGCCAGCAGGCCGGCCCCCACCATCACGCTGGGGTTGGACGTGTTGGTGCAGCTGGTGATGGCCGCGATGGCCACCGACCCGGTAGCCATGGAGGCGGAGGTGCCGTCCATCATCACGGGCACGCGGGGGTATCCGGAGCCGTTGTCGCCGGGCGGTGGGAAGTCGCGTTCGAAGGCCTCGCGCAGGCCACCCAGCAGGATGCGGTCCTGCGGGCGGCGCGGGCCGGCCACGCTGGGCGCGACGCTGGCAAGGTCCAGCTCGAGCCGCTCATCGAACTCCGGCTCGGCACCGGGCAGACGCCACAGGCCCTGCTCGCGGGCATAGGCCTCCACCAGTGGCAGGCGCTCGTCTCGCCCGGTCAGGCGCAGGTAGGCCAGCGTCTCAGCATCGATGGGGAACATGCCGGTGGTGGCGCCGTACTCGGGCGCCATGTTGGCCAGCGTGGCGCGGTCGGCCAGGGCCAGGGAGGCCAGCCCATCGCCGTAGAACTCGACGAACTTGCCCACCACGCCGTGGGCTCGCAGCAGCTGGCTGATGACCAGCACGAGGTCGGTCGCGGTGCTGCCCCTGGGCAGCGCTCCGTGCAGACGGACACCCACGACCCTGGGCAGCGGCTGGTACAGCGGCTGACCCAGCAGCACCGCCTCGGCCTCGATGCCGCCGACGCCGTAGCCCAGGACGCCGAGGCCGCTGATCATGGTGGTGTGGGAGTCGGTTCCCACGAGCGTGTCGGGAAAGGCCACCATCTCGCCATCGTCGTCCTCGCGCTGGCTGACCACCTCGCCCAGGAACTCGAGGTTCACCTGGTGGACGATGCCGGTGCCGGGCGGCACGACCCGGAAGCCGCGCAGCGCGGTCTGCGCCCAGCGGAGCAGCTGGTAGCGCTCGCTGTTGCGCTCGTACTCGCGCTCGACGTTGAAGGCGAATGCCTCTGCCGAGCCGAAGCGGTCGACCTGCACGCTGTGGTCGATGACGAGGCTGGCCGGCACCAGGGGGTTGATGCGCGCCGGGTCGCCGCCCAGCTCGGCCATGGCATCACGCATGGCGGCCAGGTCGACCACGGCGGGGACGCCGGTGAAGTCCTGCAGCAGCACCCGTCCGGGCATGAAGGGGATCTCGATGCCGTCATCGCCACCCGGTCGCCAGCCGGCCAGGGCGGCCACGTCTGCTGCCGTGGCGGCACCGGTGGCACTGTTGCGCAGCACGTTCTCCAGCAGCACCTTGACGGTGAAGGGGAGGCGGTCGAGCCGATCGCTGACCGCATCGAGGCGATAGATCAGGTACTCGCGGTCACCGGCGCGCAAGCGGGCGCGGGCGGCCGGTGCGGGAGGCGTGGACATCGATGCCATGAGGCGAGCTCCAAGTGAGGGCGCGGCGGGCGCGCTCGCGATGTCGGCTCCTGACGGGAGTGCCCGCCTCGGGTCGGTCGAAGATGGTTCAGCCGCAGTATACGACCGGGCACCGGGAGCGATAGGCTGTGCTGGTGAACGAGGCGCACGCTGCACCCGGCCACCGCCATCCCCATCCGCCGGGAGACCCGGGTGGTCGCCCGCGCATCGGCTTCGTCGGTGCCGGACGGGTCGGCTGCGCCCTGGGCGTCGCGTTCAGCCGAGCCGGCTGGCCGGTGGTGGCCGTGGCCACGCGTGACGCAGCGCGCGAGGCGCGCTTCCTGCAGCTCGTGCCGGGCGCGCACGCGGTGCCGACGGCTGCAGCCATCGCCGATGACGTCGATCTCGTCTTCGTGACCGTCCCCGACGACGCCATCGCCGACGTCGCTGCCAGCCTGCGTCTCTATGCCGGCCAGGCCGCCGTGCACACCTCCGGCGCGCTCGATGCCCGCGTGCTCGAGCCGGCGCGCGCGGCCGGCACCCAGGGGGGTTCCTTCCACCCCATGGTCGCCTTCGCCGAGCAGGAGGCGGCCGTGGCGGCACTGTCGGACGCCACCGTCGCGGTGGAGGGTGATGACGAGCTGGTCGCGCTGCTGGGCCAGCTGGCGAGCGACATCGGCGCGCAGGCGGTGCGCCTGCCCCCGACCGGCAAGGCCGCCTACCATGCTGCGGCCGTGCTCGCGGGCGGGGGCGTCATCGGGCTCCTCGATGGTGTCGCCGAGGTGGCTCGCGGCGCCGGGCTGGATGAGGCCGGCGCCCTCGCCATCTACCTGCCGCTCATCCGCCAGGCGCTGGCCAACGCCGAGCGGATGGGCATCGCCGACGCGCTCACCGGTCCCTTCGTGCGCGGCGATGTCGGCACCGTCCGCGATCACCTGGCGGCCATGTCACGCCTGTCTCCCGGAGCGCTGGACCTCTACCGCGCCACCGCCAGGCGCGAGCTGGCGCTGGCCGTCGGGCGCGGCGAGCTGGACGAAGCACGGGCTGAGCCGCTGCGGCGCCTGCTCGAAGCGCGATAGGCGCTACCATCGACACATGCAGCGAGGCGTCGGGACGATCAGGGTGGCACTTCGGGGGACGCGGTTCGTCTCCCCCGCGGGGTCAGGTCGCCGTCCCCACCCCCTGTCTCGCGGGCACTCCCGAATCACGCCGCGCATCCCGCGGGCAGCCCAGGCCGCTGCCGAGCGCGATCCGCTCGGCGCGGTGCGCCGCTCTGCACGCAGCCTGACAGCCGACGGACCGGCCCCTCCGGCTCCGAGCAGGACCATCCGTCCGGCCTCCATCCGCTGGTCTTCCCCCCGTCGGGCGCTCCGCGACCCGCGCTCGTTCTGCGCGGTGCCGGCCCCACGCTGAGGTGGCCCGGGCCCGTTCCAGCGCCGGCCGTGGCCTGCCGACCGAGCATGCCTTCTCCGCGGGGGGCGTCGTGATGCGAGACAGCGCACAAGGTCGGGAGCTGCTGCTCGGTCGCCGCCGCCGCGACCGCCGGCGGGCCAGCTGGTCGCTGCCCAAGGGCACGCCCGCCGGTGACGAGACGCCCGCTGAGACGGCCCTGCGCGAGGTCACCGAGGAGACAGGGTTGCAGGTACGCATCGTCGACTCGCTGGGTGACATCCGCTACCGCTTCGTGCGCGACGGGGTGCGCATCGACAAGACCGTCCGCTACTACCTCATGGAGCCGGTCGGCGGGGACCTCGCCGACCACGATCACGAGTTCGAGGAGGTGCGCTGGTTCGGCGTAGGCGAGGCCGAGAGGGCCATGCAGTTCGCGACCGAACGCGACGTCCTCACCCGCGCCCTGTCCGTGCCCGGCCTTCCCATGAGCAGCGCGGTCTAGATCGATGCCCCCCAGGCGCACCGCGCTCCACCAGTTGCATGCCGGGCTCGGTGCGCGCTTCACCGAGTTCGGCGGCTGGGACATGCCTGTTCGCTACGGCTCCATCGTGGAGGAGCATCACGCCGTTCGGCGTGCTGCCGGCCTGTTCGATCTCTCCCACATGGGCGAGCTGCGCGTCAGCGGTCCCGGGGCAGCCGCCGGCCTGGCATGGGCGCTGGCCAGCCATCCCGGGCGGCTCGCGATCGGACGCGCCGGGTACTCGCTGCTGTGCACACCCGGCGGCGGCATCATCGACGACCTCATCGTCTACCGCATGGCGGAGCATGACTTCCTCGTGGTGCCCAACGCCTCCAACCGCGAGGTCGTGGCGGCCGAGCTCGGCGAACGGCTTGCCGGCCACGACGCGGCAGTGGATGACGAGACCCTGGCCACGTCCCTGCTGGCCGTCCAGGGCCCGGCCGCCGCAGCCATCCTGGCGGGTCTGACCGACCTCGATCTCGGCCGCCTGTCCGGCTACGCAGCCGCCGAGACCCGCGTTGCCGGCATGCCCGCGCTGGTGGCACGCACCGGCTACACCGGCGAGGACGGCTTCGAGCTGTTCGTGGCCTGGGCTGACGGACCCCTGCTCTGGGAAGCGCTCCTGGCAGCCGGCGCCGAAGGTGGGCTGGTGGCCTGCGGGCTGGGCGCCCGCGACACCCTGCGGCTGGAGGCGGGCATGCCGCTCTACGGCAACGAGCTGGGCCGAGATACCACCCCGTACGAGGCGGGCCTGGGCCGTGTCGTCAAGCTGGACAAGCCCGGCGACTTCGTGGGCCGCGCCGCGCTGGCCGCGGCCGCCGCTGCGCCGCGGCGGTCGCTCGTGGGCCTGGAGCTGCTGGATCGCGGCATCGCGCGGCATGGCTACCCGGTCCACCTGCCGGGGGAGGTTGCCGCCTGCGGCGAGGTCACCAGCGGCACCCAGTCACCCACGTTGGGCGTCGCGATCGCCATGGCCTACGTCCCTCCCGACCGGGCGGAGGTCGGTACCATGGTCGATGTCGGCATCCGCGCCAGCCGGGTTCCCGCCCGGGTCGTGCCGCTCCCGTTCTATCGTCGCCAGGCTTGACATCGGCGAGCCCGCTCGCCCGCACGGAGGTTGGATCGTGGAGGTCCCTGAGGGTCTTCGGTACACGGAGGACCACGAGTGGGTCCGCCAGCAGGACGGAGACGCGGTGGTGGGCATCACCGCCTACGCCGCGGACGAGCTGGGTGACGTGGTGTTCGTGGAGCTGCCCGCCGTCGGGCGTCGGTTCGCCGCGCGGGAGGTCTTCGGAGTGATCGAATCGGTCAAGACCGCCAGCGATCTGTACTGCCCCGTCGCGGGCGAGGTGGTGGAGGTCAACGGTGCGCTGGCCGGTTCGCCGGAGCTGGTCAACAGCGACCCGCACGGCGCCGGCTGGATGATCAGGCTGCGCCCGGACGACGCCGCCGCGGCCGAGGGCCTCCTGGACGCCGCCGGCTACCGCGCCGTCATCGGCGCCTGATCATGCCCTACGGTCCGCACACGCTCGACGACCGT
>DATHSE010000280.1:0-2270 GCA_035464455.1 Anaerolineae bacterium
GCCTTGGGCTGCCTCTGGTTGCTGGCCCTTTGGCCGCTACTGGCCATCGTGGGGTTGGCGATCACGCTGGTCCTGGGGTTGCAGATCGCCTGGATCTCCTCGCTGTGAAGCCCGCTGGCTGACCCGACCAGGACGTCCTAGACGACGGCCAGCGCCCGGAAACCACCGGCGGTCCAGCGCTCCAGCCACCGGCGGCCCTCGGATACGGCCACGAGAACCTTTTCGGCTTCCTCGGGATCGGGCCCGTCGGGCCAGCATCCACGTAGCAGCTCTGCGTCGTCGGCGCGGACAGCATCGACCCGGCGCAGCACCTCGAGCCCGGCCGCGACCCCCATGGCGTAGCGTGGCGTGTGAACGCCCTCGGCCAGGCCCAGGCGGATGAGCCCGATGAGCCGGTCGTCCCAGCCCAGCTTGCGGCGTGGGTCGCGCGCGGCTCGATCGATGGTGTCAGCCAGGTGCGGGTTGACCATGCGCGTCAGCAGGTCTTCGGCGAAAGCCTCGTAGCCGGAGGGCGTGAAAAGGGCGTCGGCCCCGGCCCAGCGCCGCCGCAGCACGGCACCGGACTCCTCGATGAAGGCGGTTCGCAGGAAGCCCATGGCACCGGGCACCTCGCGCAGGTCCGCGAAGAGCCTCAGTCCCAGCAGCTCCCCCAGGAACGCACCCAAGGCGTGCGTGGCGTTGTGTCCCAGCAGCTTGGCGTCCTCGAAGGGCGCCAGGTCGTCGACCTCGCGCAGCACCGGCATGCCCGGGTGCAGCTCACCCCTGGCGTCGACGCGGGCGACGAGGATGCGGTCGAACTCCTCCACCAGGAAGGCGGAAGCCAGGTCGGTCGTGATGGTGGCGAGGCGCAGCGCCGCCACCTCCTCGGGGTCGCTGATGATGCCGCTCATCTTGCCGATGACGGTGTCGACCAGGCGAACGCGCCCGCGGACGGCGTCGCGCTCCGGCATGGCCAGCTCGTCCGTCACCGCCTTCCCGAGCAGCGCGGCTGCGTTGCGGTGGTTCTCGGCGCAGTAGACGATCAGCGGCCGAGCGAGCGAGCGGCGCCGCAAGCCCTCGGCCAGGAGCCGATGGGGGCTGCTCGCTGCGTCACTGCGGTAGAAGGCCACGCTGGGCAGCGCAGACGCGAGCTCGTCGGCAGTCGCGATGGCCTCGATCACTCGGGTCCGGTCGGATGGAACCGTCGAATCAGCCACGTCGACAGGTCCGACGTCGGCCACATCGACGCCATCCGCGCGGGCGATGTTGACCCGAAACCGCCCCGCCGCGGCGCGCAGCCCGGCGACCAGGTCGGCCCGAACGTCCACCACCAGGGGTGTGGCGTACCCGCCGGTGCGCTGGGCTTCGTACGCGAACAGGCCGGAGCCGATGGCACCGAAGCCAAGGATGACGAGGCGCCTGCTGCCACCGAAGGCCATGCGGCCTAGCTTCCTGCCAGGTAGCGCCGTTCGTCCTCCGCGCTCCAGCGCGGCACGTCGGTGATGGCGGTGGCCGGACGGTGCGGGTAGACGATGGCCTTGCCCTGCACGCGTCCTTCCCGCGCCATCTGCAGCAGCTCGGGCGCATGCGCCAGGTCACCCACGTGGCCGATGTGGGCAGCGGGGTCGATCTCGGCCGCGGCCATCAGCCGCAGGGTCTCGATGACGTCCCAGGGCCCGCCGCCGGACGAGCCGGTGATGTTGATCTCCTGGTAGTGCACGAAGCGCTCGTCGATGCTGATGCGCTCCGATCCGGGCGGCAACCCGGCGAAGAGGTCGAGCACCCCGTAGCGGGCCAGCAGGTGCTGTGCCATCTCCATGACCTCGCCATCGGCCGCGGTGACGATGACGTCGTCCGCGCCTCGGCCGTCGCTGACCCGAGCCACGGTTGCCGCCAGGTCATCCGTCAGCGCGTTGACCGTGACCAGCTCGACCCCGGCCGCGGCGGCACGCCGGCCGAAGGTGTCGTGCAGCCACTGCAGACGCTCCTCCCGGCGGGCGCTGACCACGATGGCGTGAGGACGCGCGGCGATGGCGAGGTCGACGTGGATGCGGCCCATGGGGCCGGCGCCGATGACGACCGTGACTCCTCCGGGGAGAAGGCCGGACCGGGCCACGCGGGCCTGGGTGCGGTCGGGCTGGAGGAGGTGCATGTGGTGCGCATGCGAGCTGATGATGCAGCTGATGGGCTCCGCGATGGCGGCGTGACCGGCAGGCAGCGCGTCGTCGGGCAACGGCAGCAGGCAGCCGGCCGCCAGTACCTCCTCGCCGATGAGGATGTACTCGGCCAGC
>DATHSE010000281.1:0-6233 GCA_035464455.1 Anaerolineae bacterium
AGGCCGAACATGTCCATGGTCATCTGGCAGGGCAGGAACTCCACGCCCATCAGCTGGCAGGCCTCGAGCAGCTCCCTGGGGGAGGCGACGTTGTACTGCTTGCTGAGCTTGCCGATCATCCAGGGCCCCATGCCCATGAAGTTCATCTGCGACATCTTGAGGTGGCTGATGCCCGGCCGCTGCATGAACGAGAGCATCTTCTGCATCCAGTTCTCGCCGGTGATGCGCTTCTCGTCCCTGACGAACGGCAGCAGGCCCCAGAACGTCAGGAAGACCTGCGCCTTGTAGCCGCTGGCGGCGGCGACGCTGGCCATGATGAGCGTTGGCATGACCTTGTCGTACTCGCCGCTCCAGTTGATGATCACCAGCTGGCGCTGGGCAGTCGCGGCGCCGTCGATCGGCTGGCTGGCGGCGGCGATCGCCTCGGTCAGCCTCGCCTCAGCGCCCGTATCGCTGCTGGCCGCAGGGGTCGTGGTCTCGGTAGCCATGTGCGTCCCTTCCTGTGTTCGCGTGCCTAGGCGCGCTTGATGACGAAGCGATAGACGCCGCCGTCCTCGGACTGCTCGACGATGGCGTTACCAGTGGAACGGGTCCACGCGGCGAAGTCCTTGACCGAGCCGGGATCCGTAGCCAGTACCTCGATGAGCTCGCCGGCAGGCACGTTCTTGGCGGCCTGGGCCGTCCTGACGATGGGCATCGGGCAGGACAGCCCCTTGGCATCGACGGTGGTGTGGATGGGCTCACTCATGGCGTGCTCCTTGTCGTGGTATCGGGTGTCGTGGGTGCCTAGATGAACAGGATCTGGCCGTCGCCGGCGGCGAGATAGAAGGCCGTCACGCCCTCGGTCCCATCGACCAGCGTATCGAGGTCGGCCTCGGTGATGCGAAGCAGGTCCATCGAGAGCGAGCAGGCCTGGATCTCGACGCCGCCGAGCTCCTTGGCCATGGCCAGCGTCTCGTACCAGGGAGCCTGGCCTTCGGCACGGAGCGCATCGACCGCTGCCTTGCCCTCGGCGCCGGCCTCGGCGGCCAGGCCATGGTCGTTCCGCATGCGGTCTGCCCGAAAGGCGTCGAGGCCCCAGTACTGCAGGAAGATGTGCACGGGCCGGCCGAGTGCCGCAGCTCCGGCGGCCATCACCGCGGCAGCGTTGAGCTTGTCGTCGGTGCCGCTGAAGAGCACGATGGCAAGAGGTCTGTCATCCATGTGGTGGTATCCCTTATCTGGTGCTAGCGGAGCCGTTGCCGGTCCGTTCGATGGCAGCGGAGAGGTCGGCCAGCCGAGCCAACCGGCGGCGCATGACCTGCGCCATCAGATCGCAGGCGCCGATGACGCCCGGATCGGTCAACCGGTAGACGGCACCGCGTCCATCGCGCTCTGCCTCGACGAGGCCGGCCGAACGCATCACTGCGAGGTGCTTGGATGCGTTGGGCTGGCTGATGCCGACGGCCGCCGCCAGGCGTCCGACCTCACGGGGCTCATCGGCCAGGAGGTGGAGCATCGCGATACGGGCCGGGTGGCTGAGCGTCCGGCAGATCTCCGCCTGGAGCTCGTGGATCGGGTCCATGCCCTAAGTATCGACATATGCCCATGTGCGCATGAGAGCTGAATGTCACACTGGCATAGGCCGGTCGGACGTTTTGGGGTGTGACCGATCAGCCCGCGGCCGCTCTGTGCCGGGACCCTGTCGAGTCGGGGCGGGCTATGTGGAGCTGTCGGCCCCTGGTGAGTGCGAGGGGGAGGGGCTGGCCGCAGTCGGCGACGGCATCTCCGAAGGCGCTGGCGACGGCGTCGGCTCCAGGGGCACGTATTCGCCCGGCTCGATGCGCATGGAGCCGACCAGCTCCATCGACGCCTCCAGCAGGCCGCCGTAGGGCACGCCTGGGAATGACTCGATGGCGATGACGATGACGTCGCCTGCCACGTCCAGCAGGATGAAGCGTGACTGTTGGTTGGCCACCTGCACGAACTCTCCGCCACTGCCGATGGGCACAGCCCAGATCAGCAGGAAGGGCAGCTGGCACTCGGCGTAGGCCGGCACGCCGACGTCAAGCTGCAGGCCGCGATGCCCGTCGACCTCGATGGGCGTGGCTGGCCCGGCATTCAGGAAAGGGTTGCCGCCGATGATCTCTGCGAGGCGTCCCACGCTCGGCGCCACGGTGGTCATCGAGCTCGGGTCACACGAGTCGAGGAAGGCTTCGCCGTCGAAGCGGGTGACCGACACCACCGTGCCGGGCGGGTCGGATCGCTCCAGCGTGAAGATGGGGCCTTCCGCCGATGGACCTGCCAGCCAGCCCTCGGCCACGCGGAAGTCGATGCTGGGCCCCACCGCGTCGCTCACGTAGCGGCCGGGCGCGAGCGTCGTGCCACGCTCCGGCAGCGGCTCCGGCGCGGTGTCCTGGGCAAGGATCGCCTCGGGCAGCAGCAGGGCCGCGACGATGGCGATGGCGAGACATCGGCCCGTGCTCACATACCGTCTCCCCTCGCGCCGAACGCTACCCAGTCGGAGACCAAGGTCATGAGCCGGTCGCAGCCTGCGCGGCAGCGCGGATGATGGCGTCGAGGTCCTCCCACTCGGGAACGCCGCGCACGAGCTCGCCGTTGACGATGATGGTGGGGGTGCTGTTGACGGAGAGCTCTCGCGCGACGGCGTTCTCTGCCTCCACGGCCTCGCGATAGGCTGGGTCGCTCATCCGCTCGAGGAACTCCTCGCGATCGAGGTCGACCAGCTCGGCGATGTCAGCCAGGCGCTCGTGCGTGAAGCCACCGGCGTTCTCGCCGCTCTGGTTGTGGAAGAGCGCCTGGTGGTAGTCCCAGAACTTGCCGCCCATGTCCTCTGCGACACGCATGGCGATGGCCGCATTCCACGACTCATCCCCGAGGAAGACGAAATCGTTGTAGGTGAAGCTGGCCGTGCCGGTCTCGACGTGCTCGGCGATGATCAGCGGCTCGATGCGCTCGGTGAAGACGCCGCAGGCGGGGCACTGCGGGTCTTCGTAGGCATCGATGGTGACGGGGGGAGTGACGCCCGGCCGGACCAGCGTGCGACCTTGGCGCAGCTCCTGCGCCGGCGCTGGCACCTCGGGTCGGGAGACCGCGGCTGCCTCGGCATCGTCACCGAAGCCGCCACTGATGACGACCAGCGCGGCGACCGCCACCAGGCCGATCAGGACAGCACCCAGGCTGATGAGGAACATCGACGGTCCCGAGCCTGGCGAGGAGCCGCCGCTGGGGACGCTGCGGGAACCCTTACGTGCCGTGCGCTCGGCTGCGCGGCGTTGCTTGCGCGACAGGCTGTCGCTCGAGGAGCCCTTGGGATCGTGCGTGCTCATGGGACCACCATCTGGGGGAATTGGGTCGTTGACGGCACAGGATACCGGCTGGGCCCCGGATGGCGCAGGCGCGACGATGCCAGCAGTCGCAGGCGGCTCGAGCGGCGGTGTCGGCGGGGCTAGCTGCTGGTATGCCCCCGTGCCGGACCCAAAGCGCGCCGGGCGACGACCACGTTAGCCTTGGCGTTGGCCGCCACGTGCGCGGTGACGCTGTCCATCCACGGCCCGCCGTTGCGAGCCGAGCGGTTCCCGCCGACCACGATGGTGTCGTAGCCGCGCTCGGTGGCGAGACGCTCGATGGTCTCGGCCGGATCCCCGGCTGGCTCGATGAGTCCGGCCTCGAGCCCGTGACGGCGCAGGATGCCGCGAGCCTCCACCAGCTCGCGCGCGTGCTCGACAGCAGGCTCGTGCACTTGTCCCTCGCTCCGCCCGAAGCCCTCGGGGACGACGCTCACGACATCGACCCGGCCATCGAAGGCGAGCGCCAGCCGCGCGGCCATCTCCAAGGCACGGCGTCCCGCCTCGTGTCCGTCGTAGGCGACGAGGATCTTCTTCATCCGGCCGTCCCTCCAGGCGATGGTGCCGGTTCCGTTGGCTCGGCCCCGATGGCGCCCATCGTCGACCCGGCGAAGCCATACGCACAGGTCCTATCCGTCACGAGGCTGGGGCCGAAGGTCCCGAAGCGACGCAGGCTCGGGCGCTCGGGGGATCGTCCGGGAGTGCTCGCCGGTGACGAAAACACGGCGTCCCGTCCGAGACGAGACGCCGCGTTGAGCAGCGAGGGAGGCGGCGCTCGCCCGCTCCCCCCGATGGGTTGCCCCATCGCGGGCGAGCACCTTTCGTACGCGGACGGCCGGTCAAGGAGCCCTCCACGAGCGAACTCCACGATCGTCCTCATTCAGCCGGTGGCCTGACGATGGCCGGATGGCACCCATCCGTTGGGCCGATCGGCCTGACGAGGCCGTGGCGTTCCGCCTCGGTGGCTTCGGTGCAAGGGGCCCGGCAGGCGCATGCCGTTCGGACCGTCGACAGGGCTGCAGAACGTGCGAAACTAGGAGTCGTGAGGTTGGAATTGACGAACCGCGGCTCCTACGCCATCCGGGCGGTGCTGACCCTGGCACGCGCGGACGGTGACGCGGTGGTGCCGGCGCGCCGGATCGCCCGGGAGATGGACATCCCCGTCCGTTTCCTGCCCCAGGTGCTGGGCGATCTGAGCCGGGCCGGCATCGTCGAGGCGCGCCTCGGCCGTGCGGGTGGTTACCGTCTCTCCAAGCCGGCCGACCGGATCAGCCTGCTGGACATCATCGAGGCGGCCGAAGGTGATGCTCGGCGTCAGACGTGTGTGCTGTCGGGCAGGCCCTGTGGCCATGGCACCGACCCCTGCGATGTGCACGAGATGTTCTACGAAGCCCAGGAAGCCATCCTCGCCCGGCTGGCCGAAACGTCCGTGGCCGAGGTCGTGGACGGTGCCAGCGACCCGCCGGTCAGCCTGGGTTAGCTGCGCCCGCGGGCGCGCCACGCCAACGGCCTGGAAGGCCGAGCCACTGAGAATCAGAAGCTGGAACCCGGCTTGTGCTTGGCCACGTACGCCGCCGCCTGCGCACGACGCTGGAGGTTGAGCTTGGAGAGGATCGAGCTGACGTAGTTCTTGACGGTCTTGTCGGAGAGGTAGACCTCGGCGGCGATCTCCTTGTTGGTCTTGCCCTCGGCCACCAGCAGCAGGATCTTCTGCTCCTGGGCCGTGAGCTGCGCGAACTCGTCGGTGTACGCGCTGGTCGCGATGCGACGCACCCGCTCCAGCACCTTCTCGGTCACGGCCGGGTCCAGCAGGGATTCGCCACGACCGACGGCCTCCAGGGCGTTCACCAGGTCGCGTGCACGGACCTGCTTGAGCAGGTAGCCGCTGGCACCGGCGACGATGGCCGACAACACCGCCTCTTCGTCCGGGTAGCTGGTCAGCATCACCACGCGCACCTCGGGATGCTCGGCGCGGATGTCGCGGCAGGCTTCGATGCCGGAACCATCGGGTAGCCGCACGTCCATGATGACCAGGTCGGGGGCGAAGCGCTCGACGGCACTGAGCGCCTCCTCGACCGTGCCCGCCTCGGCGACGACCTGGAAGGCCTCGCGACGGTTGAGCAGCGCGGCAAGCCCCTGCCGCACGACCTCGTGGTCGTCGACGACCAGCAGGCGTAGCTTCTTGGCGGCCGGCTTTTCGGCTGCCGTCGGGCCCTTGGGGCTCCCTCGAGATTCCGTCGCGTCGGTCATATCCTTGACTCCTTGACTCCACCGCGCTCAAGCCGCGGCATCTCGAAGACGACCCGGGTGCCGTCGTCATTGCTCTCGATCGTGAGCGAGCCTCCGAGCGACTCCGCCCGCGCATGCATGTTGGTCAGGCCATGGTGACCAGGTCGCTGTCCCTCGCTGGTGTCGAAGCCTCGGCCATCATCGATGATAGACAGCCTGAGCAGTTCCCGACGATCCTCCACGTTGACGATGACCTTCGAGGCGCCCGCGTGCCGCGCGACGTTGCTCATGGCCTCGCGCGTCAACTGGATCAGCTGCAGCGTCTCGTCGGGGTCCAGGGGCACATCGGGATCGCTGGAGAGCTCGACCTCGATGAGCGTGCTTCGTTCGAACTCCACGGTCAGTGCGGTCAAGCCGGCCAGCAGGTCGACCGCGGTGCGGGCGTCGGGATCGAGGCCCATGATGAAGTCACGGATCTCCTGGATGGTGCCGTGGATCGAATCGATGGCATGGTCGATGCGCTCGCTGGCGCCGACGGGGTCGATCGCCATCAGCTCCTCGGTGTCCTCCAGCGCTAGGCTCACCGCGGACAGCGACTGGATGGAGCCGTCGTGGAGGTCCTGGGCGATGCGCTCGCGTTCCTGCAGCTCGGCCAGC
>DATHSE010000282.1:0-7792 GCA_035464455.1 Anaerolineae bacterium
GGTGACCGCGAGGTGATCGGCCTCAGCCAGGACGAGCGGCGTGGTGACCAGCTCCCGGGTGAGATCCGAGTACCAGCTGACCGCTTGGCGGTGTCGCGCGTCCGCGGCATCCAGCAGGGCGTAGATGACCGAGGTGTCGAGGACGATCACTCCGAACCGAAGCCGGTCTCGACGAGGTGGCGATCGACGTCGTCAGCCACGTCGCCGGGACCGTGGGCGATCCCGATGGCACTGATCCTGGGTCGGTCCGCCCCGGCCGTCGCGACGCGCAGGGCCTCCCGGATCGTCTCAGCCTTCGAAAGGCCGCGACGGCTGGCAAGTCGCCCGATGGCGCGGTCCAGCTCGGGCTCAAGGTAGACCGTCGTCTTCTTCATGCCACATAGGGTACCACCCGTCACTGCGGGACCTGACCCGCTCTCAGCCGGTGTTCTGCAGCCCGGCGGCGACGCCGCTGACGGTGAGCTGCACCAGCCGCCGCAGGTGCTCGCGCTCCGGGTCGTCCTGGGGGAGGGCGCGGAGACGACCCAGCAGCATCACCTGCAGCTCGGAGAGCGAATCGACGTAGGGGTTGCGCAGTGAGATGGAGCGCTGCAGCGCCGGCGCGGCATCGAGCAGCCTCGCGCGGCCGTTGATACGCAGCACGGCCGCCACCGTGCGTTCGTACTCGGCCCGGATCAGCTCCCAGATGCGGTCGGAGTCGGGACCCGCTGCCAGGCGCGCGTAGCGCTGTGCCACGGCCAGATCCACCTTGGCCAGGGCCATCTCCATGACGTCGATGACACCGGTCAGGAAGGCCGATCCGCGATAGAGCGCCTGCAAGGTCTCGGTGGCCCCGGAGCCGTGCTCCTGCTCGAACTCCTCGATGGCAGTGCCCGTCCCGTACCAGGCCGGCAGGAACAGTCGAGCCTGCGACCACGAGAAGACCCAGGGGATGGCCCGCAGCTTCTCCAGCGCGATGCTGCCGCCACCGCGCGCCGCCGGGCGCGACCCCATGGCCAGGCCGGACAGCTCGCCGATGGGTGTGGCAGATACGTAGAAGGCCTCGAAGGTAGGGTCGTCCCAGACCAGCGACTGATAGGCATGGGCCGAGCGCGCAGCCAGCTCCTCGAGCACGGCCCTGCCGCGAACCTGGGCGTCCCTGGCCTGCTGCTGGTGGGTCGGCGAGGAGGCCACCAGCACGGCGTTGGTGAGCTGCGCGAGATGACGCATGGCGATGTCGAAGTTGGCGTAGCGGTCGGCCACGACCTCGCCCTGTTCGGTGATCTTGAGCGTACCGTCGAGCGAGTGCGGAGCGCTGGCGAGGATGGCGCGACTCATGGGGCCGCCGCCGCGCCCGATGGCACCGCCGCGACCATGGAACAGGGTCAACCGGATGCCGTGGCGCTTCGCCGCCTGGGCCAGCTTGGTCTCGGCACCGTGGAGCAGCCAGGCTGCGGCCATGGCGCCCGACTCCTTGGTCGAATCGGAGTAGCCCAGCATCACCTCCTGGTGGTCGCCTCGCGCGCGCACATGCTCCCGGTACCCTTCCTGGCCGAGGATGTCGTCCAGCAGCCGATCGGCGTGCTGCAGCGCATCGGCGGTCTCCAGCAGCGGGATGACGTCGAAGGCATCGCGCGCCAGTCCGGCGTAATCGGCCAGCTCGAGCACGTTGTGGACGTCGCGAGCCTCGCGCGTGAAGCTGATGATGTAGCGCTCGCAGGCCGCCGGTCCGAAGCGTGCCTGGATGTCGGCGATGGCACGGAACGTCTCCAGCACCTCGCCCGCCGTGACCCCATCCGAGACGGTCTGCTCGCCCAGCACCACGCCATCGGTGATGGCCGCCAGGGTGGCGCTGTGGACGTCGCTGTGCTGGCGCACCTCCAGCGAGAGTGCGTGGAAGCCGAACGTCTCCAGCTGCCAGCGCAGCGCCTGCACCTCGCCATAGGCGACGCGCGTCATGCCGTCCTCGACGAGGGCTGCCTGCAGCTCGTCGATCTCCTCGAGCAGGTCGTCGGGCGCGCGATAGCCGCTGCCGAGGCCGCGACCCAGCACCAGCCGGTGGCGCGTCTGGCGCAGCCTCTCTGCGATGCAGCCGAAGCGCTGCCGGTAGGGCTCGTCGGGGAAGTGGCGCAGCAGCTCCTCGAAGGCGTTGCCCAGCTCCTCGCGGTCCAGCTCGAGGCGAGCACGCAGGCGCGGCGAGACGTCATCGCCGATGTGCGTGAGCGTGACCGTGTGCATCAACCGCGTGGCCACGTGCTCCAGGCCATGCAGCGCGTGGTCGGCGCCGATGGCGGCGGCGGCACGCGTGGTCTCCGCCGTGACACGTGGGTGTCCGTCGCGATCGGCGCCTACCCACGAGCCCCAGCGCAGGTAGGCGTGGATGGCGGGCGGGCGCGTGCCGGTGCGTCCGCTGTCGCTGGCAGGCCCGGCTCGCGCGGCCTCGCCGTCCGCAGCGGCGCCGACCCAGGGCGCCAGGTCCAACAGACGGTCGACCGTCCGGTACAGGTAGGGCGTCACCCGGAACAGGGTCTCGTCGAAGAACAGCAGCGCGGTCCGCACCTCGTCGAGGGGGGAGGGGCGCTCGGTACGCAGCACGGACGTCCGCCACAGCAGCGAGATCTCCTCGCGCAGGTGGCGCCGGATCTCGCTGTCCTCGTTGGGCGTCAGGCGCGGGTCGTCGAGCCGATCGATGAGGGCGAAGGTTCGGCGCAGCGCGACCAGCACGGTGCGACGCCGTGCCTCGGTGGGATGGGCCGTCAGCACGAGGCCGATCGACAGGCCCTCCAGCAGCCCCCGCAGCTGATCGGGATCGTCGCTGCCCAACAGCTGCCGGATGGCCGCCTCGATGGAGCCCTCCTGGCCGGCAGGCGCGATACGAGCCCGCTTGCGCACGCGGCGGACGCGGTGCTTCTCCTCGGCCAGGTTGGTCAGATGGAAGTAGAGGCTGAAGGCCTTGATGAGCGCCTCCACCTGCTCGGTCGAGAGCTCCTCGAGGATGGCCCGCAGGCTCATCTGTCGCGTGGCGCCGGGGTTCCTGCGGATGTCGATGGTGAGCTTGCGGACCCGCTCGACGAGGGCCAGGACCTCCTCGCCCGCCTGCTCCGCGATGACCTGGCCCAGCAACGAGCCGAGCAGCTTGATCTCGCGCGACAGCGAGTCGGGCGCGTTGGACGAACCGATGCCGGCGGGCTCGGCCTCGACGGCCGGGTTGGCCCGCTCAGCCTTGGGGGGTCGCGGGGACGGTCGCTGCGCAGACACCGCTAGGCGATCTCGGCCGATTCACGGGTGCCCATGACCTCGCCGCCATCCACGCCGATGGTGTTGCCGGTCATCCAGTGCGTCTGCGGCGTGGCCAGCGCCGTCAGCGCATCGGCGACATCCTCCGGCGTGGTCAGCCGTCCCTGCGGGTTGCGTGCCTGCGCCGCCTCCACCAGCTGCGGCCAGCCGGGGATGCGCCGCAGCGCCGGCGTGTCGGTGACGCCGGCGCGGATGGCATTGACGGTGATGCCTGCTCGGGCCAGCTCGAGCGCCAGCTGTCGCACGTGCGCCTCCAGTGCCGCCTTGGCGGCGCTGACGGCGCCGTAGGTGGGCACCGCCAGGATGGCGCCCTCGCTGGACATGGCGTAGACGCGGCTGCCCCGCTGGAGCAGACCGGCGTGGTACAGGTCGCGCGTCCAGTAGAGCAGCGAGTGCGCCATCACGTCGGCGGTCATCTCCAGCTGCTTGCGCGAGAGCTCCTTGCGCCCCGTATCGTCAGTGATGTAGTGGAGCGTGGTTCCGAACGCCAGTGAGTGCAGCATGGCACCCACCATGGGCTGTGCGCCGGCAGCACGCCGACCCTCGAAGAGCTCGCTGATGGAGGCGATGACGCGTTCCCGCTTGGCATCGTCGGCGGCGTTGACGTTGTGGAAGACGACCGGCACGCCGGTGGCGGCGATCTCCTCGCGCACGGCATCCGCCGCGGCGACCGAGCCGCGCAGGTCCAGGTGGACCCCGATGATGCCGAAGCCGGCCCGCGCCCAGGCCTTGGCCGTGGCAGCCCCGAAGCCGCTGCTGGCGCCCAGCACGAGCGCCCAGCACTCTCGCCCATCCCACGTCAAGGTCATGGTCACCTCCCGCCCGCAGTGTACCGGTGAGAACAGGACGGGCCGGGCGTCCGCCATGGACAGGCCCGACCCGACTCGATCACGACCGGGCAGTCACGCCCGGCGCCGCTCCGCTAGCGGACTTCCCCGTCCTGGTCCTCCAGCGCGGCAACGACACCCAGCGCCGCGCCCAGCTCGACCAGATCCTGCGCGCCCAGCCACTGGTTGGCGAGGAGGATGCCCCCGGCGTCCACGACCGCGTCGCGGAACGGTACCGCCCAGGCATGCTCGATGATGAGCACGAGCGCGGCGGCACCGTCGGGCAGCTCCTCGATGAGGTCCTCGCCGATGGCCTCGACCAATCCGAAGCCGCCCTCCTGGCCGATCTCTGCGCCCGCCTCGGCGCCCTCGATGAAGCCCTCCAGGCCGGCCATGCCCAGGCCCAGCAGGGCGCCGACGTGCATGCCCAGGTCCTCGCGCTGCTCGTCGTCGAGGTCGGAGACGCGCAGGATGTCGACCTCATCGCCATCGGCGATGACGGCGAGCGCGTCGATGATGCGGATGATGCCTGCATCGCTGAGCTTGATCAGCTCCTCGGCGATGCGACCCTCGAAGCCGTCCGTGGAGGGGAAGCCGAAGGTGAAGAGCTGGATCGGTCCGAAAGCCATGCTGACGCTCCCTACTCGGGTCGAGTCGACCCCTTGCCGTGGCGCCTTCGCCATCAGTCGACGCATCGAACGATGCGCGGCTGTCAGTCTACGGTAGGGCCGGTCGATCCACCTCGGGCAGCTGCGAGCGGGCTCGACTCGCCCAAGGACCGCCGCCGGACATCGCGCCGCCGTGCCGGTCGTGTAGGCTGCGGACATGCCCGAATCGGTGAAGATCAACGTCTCCTGGGAAGACCTCGACGACCTCGTCGCGCAGCTGGCGGAGCGACTCCGCGCCGGTCCGGAGCCGGACGTGGTGCTCGCCATCTCGCGCGGTGGGCTGGTCCCCGCGGGCATGCTCGGCTACCGCATGGGCTGGCGCGACATGCTGCTGGCGGCGGTCGTGGTCTACGACGACGAGCAGGGCTTCCGCGGCGAGGCCGAGTTCCTGCAGTTCCCGTCCGACGAGCAGCTGCGCGGCAAGCGCGTGCTGATCGTCGACGAGGTCTGGGATTCCGGTACCACCATCGCCGCCGTGTCCGCCCGCATCCGCGCCGCGGGTGGAGAGCCCGTGACGGCCGTGCTGCACTACAAGCCGGGCCGCTCACGCGTGGACATCGTGCCCGACCACTACATCGTCGAGACCGACGATTGGGTCATCTATCCTTTCAAGGCCGGCAAGTGATCGTGCGCCACCACGGCCTTCCTCCGGACTGAACGCACCCCTGAGGTCGATGCTGATGACCCCGCGCCTGGCGACGCTGCTCGTCTTCGTGGTCAACGGCGCCGTGGTGGGTACCTGGGCGGCGTTGATCCCCGGCATCAAGACATCGCTGGGAGCGTCGGCGACCGAGATCGGGATGGTCATCCTGGTCATGAACGCCGGCGCGCTGGTCGCGCAGCAGGTCACGGGCCAGCTGCTGATGCGCATGTCCAGCCAACGCTTGCTGGCGCTGGCGATCGTGGCCTACCCCTGGCTCGTGCTGCTGCCGGTCCTGGCGCCGAATCCGCTGGTGCTGGGGCTGGCGATGATGGTCTTCGGCTACCTCAACACCACCGTGGACGTGGCGATGAACGCTCACGGCGTGGCCCTCGAGACGCGCGCCGGCAAGTCCATCGTGTCCGGGCTGCACGCGGGCTGGTCGTTCGGTGGCGTCATCGGTTCGGTCGGCGTGGCCCTGGCGCTCCGCTTCGGCCTCGAGCCCATCGTGGAGGTCTTCATCGCGGCGCTGCTGTTGTGGCTGGTGGCGCTGAGCGCGATGCGGTTCCTGGGCGAGGGATCGCTGCGCAGCGTGACCACCGGCGGCCTGCACCTGCCGACGCGGGCGGTCCTCCCGCTGACGGTCCTGATCGTCCTCATCGCCTTCATCGAGGGCGGGCTCGTCGACTGGGGTGGCGTCTTCCTGCGGGAGGGCATCGGGACCGAGGCTGAGGTCGCGGCCTACGGCTTCGCGGCGTTCTCCGTGGGCCTGCTCATCGGCCGCATCGGCGGCGACCGGGTCAAGGACCGCATCGGCTCGATCCGCCTCATCCAGGGGGGCATGCTCCTCACCGCCGTGGCCATCGCCGCGTTCCTCGTGGTCGGCACTGCCCCCGTGGCCCTGATCGGCCTGGCCGTGGCCGGGATCGGCATCGCCAATACCGTGCCGCAGATCTTCGCAGCCGCCGGACGCATCCCACCCCACGGGCCGTCGTTGTCGGCCGTGTTCACCTCGCTGACGCTCACCTTCATGGCCGGGCCGACCATCATCGGCATCACCTCCGATGCCACCTCCATCACGACGGCCCTCTGGTTGTTCGTCGCCGCCTCGCTTGCGGTGGCGCTGATGGTGTCCCGCTTCCCGGCGGCCGAGACCAACCCGCGCTTCCGTCGGCTGCCGTAGGGGCAGTCGCCCGCCAGGCGGATGGCGGGGCGATCGCCCTACGTGCCGCTCGCCCTCGCTCGGACCGACTCGTGTTACACTGAACCCGTGTAGCACGAGGTCACCTCTTGGCGAACCTGACCATCACCATCGATGAGCGACTCCTGAAGCAGGCCCGGATGCGGGCACTGGAGGAGGGGACCTCGGTCAACGCCCTGCTTCGCACCTACCTGGAGCGCTATGCCGGGGTCACGGACACGGCTGCCGGCCTGGATGGGTTCGTGCGGCTCGCGCGGCGGTCATCCGCCAGCAGTGGTCCTGCTGGACGCTCGTGGACCCGCGAGGCACTTCATGACCGAGCCGGTCTTCGTTGACACCAACGTCTGGGTGTACGCGGTCGATGCCGCGGACCCAGGCAAGCGGGCTCGTGCGCTGGAGCTCGTCTCACCCGGACCACTCCGGGAACTCATCGTCTCCACGCAGGTCCTGACCGAGTTCTACGCCGTCGTCACCCGCAAGCTCGCAACGCCGGTCGCGGTCGAGGACGCGGAGGCCATGGTCCGCCAGCTCTCGGTCCTGCCCGTCGTCCCGGTCGACACCACACTGGTCATGTCGGCGCTCAGCGCAAGCCGCGAGTGGCGGATCTCCATCTGGGACGCCCTCATCCTCCGCGCGGCCGAGATCGCGGGCTGTCGACGCGTCCTGAGCGAGGACCTCACCGAAGGGATGACCTACGGCTCGGTCGTGGTGGAGAACCCCTTCTCGGCGGCTGGCTGAGGCCACCGCTCGAGCTGCGGCCTGGCCGTGCCCCTCGGCTGCAAGAAGGCCGACTCCCAGTGACCTATAATCTCGTTCCGCGCGACCCGCGAGTCGGGTCGTTCTTCCCTGTCGGGGCGTGGCGCAGTTTGGCAGCGCGCAGCGTTCGGGACGCTGAGGTCGGAGGTTCAAATCCTCTCGCCCCGACCAAACCCACCTGTGTGACCACCGGTCTCCGTCTGTGCCGGTAGGGCTGCGCCGAGACCGAGCGTAACAGCGTCCGGCGTGAGCTCATATCGCATCTTCGTATAGCCCTCCACTTCGAGCTTGGTGAACAGCGCCGCGGCCAACGCCTGGCGTCCTTCGGGTCCGGAATCGGCCCACAGGCTGGGTAGCGACTTGAGCTAGGCGACGACCTCCGCAGGGTCCAGCCGGCGTTCGTGCCGTGGCTGCTTGGCCACCT